>JBDUAX010000001.1:0-39069 GCA_040004455.1 Gemmatimonadaceae bacterium | reverse complement strand
CCATCTCGATGTGATGCACAACCGAAAAATCCCATTGTTGAAGTGCACATGCAAGCTGTTGCTGGCGCCGGTATTGTGCTAGCGCTCATAGGCACGATTCGCAAGGCGCAAAACAGCGAAGCGTTTCGGCAACCGCGACGAGGCGCGCGATCGAAGCAATTCGGGCGCCTGACACCGTGCGTTCCGTCGTAACTACAGACCGGATGCGGCAACACTGCCGTGTCAAGCAACTTCTGAATCGAGGAAACCCCGAATGAGCGCGACTTCCATGAAGGATCCCGTGTGCGGAATGTCCATCGAAACGGCGGACGCCGCTGCACACACCGAATACAAAGGACAGACATACTATTTTTGCAGCACGGCGTGTAAGACGAAGTTCGATGCTGAACCCGACAAATACGCAACCAAATCGGTGTGAGTAACGTGATTCCATCGGACGCTGTCGAAATCGATCACGCCGTCGGTGATCGCCAGCGCGCCGGTGGCCCGAAGAATGGCGTCGTAACTCCGTCCCCCGCGGCACCCATCTACACGTGCCCCATGCACCCGCAGGTGCAGCAGGATCACCCCGGCGACTGCCCGATTTGTGGCATGACGCTCGAATTGAAGACAGCACCGAGTGGCGATGCCGCCCCCGATAACACCGAGCTGCGCGACATGACGCGGCGTTTCAGCATTGGTGCCGTATTAGCGTTGCCGGTGTTCCTCCTGGCAATGGCGCACCTGGTCCCGGCGCTCGCGCGGCAGTCGTGGATCATGAGCGATGGGTCGCGCTGGACGCAGTTCGCGCTGACGACGCCCGTGGTCTGGTGGGCTGGTTGGACATTTTTCAGACGCGGTTGGCGCTCCATCGTTTCGCGTCGGCTGAACATGTTCACGCTCATCTCCATCGGTGTGGGCGCCGCCTACACGTTCAGCGTCGTGGCAATGTTGATACCCGGTATCTTTCCGGAATCGATGCGGGAGATGGGGCATGTTCCGATCTACTTCGAGGCGGCCGCTGTTATCATCGTGTTGGTGCTGCTCGGTCAGGTGCTCGAACTGCGCGCGCGCAGCCGAACAGGAAGCGCGATAAAAGCGTTGCTCAATCTCGCGCCACCAACAGCGCGTCGCGTAACAGCATCCGGCGATAAAGAAATCTCGCTGGATGAAGTGCGAGCGCTTGCGGCGTGGATGACGTGCGAGTGGGCGATTCGTTGCGGGTGGTTCCCGGCGACAAAGTGCCGGTGGACGGCACGCTGATTGATGGCCATTCCAGCGTCGAAGAATCCATGATTACCGGCGAGCCCATTCCGGTTGAAAAAAATGTGGGTGACAAGGTGACGGGCGGAACGGTGAACGGCACCGGGAGTTTCGTAATGCGGGCCGAGCGTGTGGGAACGGATACGTTGCTGGGCCAGATTGTGAACATGGTGGCCGACGCGCAACGCAGCCGTGCCCCAATTCAGGGGCTCGCTGATCGCGTTGCCAGCATCTTTGTACCGGCGGTGCTGGCCGTTGCAGTGCTCACCTTTGTTGTCTGGATGTGGATTGGGCCCGATCCGAAATTTGCGCACGCCATTGTCAACGCCGTGGCCGTGTTGATTATCGCGTGCCCGTGCGCACTTGGACTCGCCACACCGATGTCGATCATGGTTGGAATCGGGCGCGGCGCGCGCGAAGGCGTACTCGTGAAAAACGCGGAAGCGCTCGAGCGATTGGAGAAGGTCAACACACTAGTGATTGACAAGACCGGCACGTTGACCGAGGGAAAACCCAAGCTCATGGATGTCTCCCCTGCTGATGGGCTCGAGTTGAAAGAATTTCTCGGACTGGTTGCATCATTGGAGCAAAACAGCGAACACCCACTGGCCGCGGCGATTGTGCAGGGTGGAAAGGATCGCGAGGTGTCCTTCGCGACAGTCAATGATTTTCGCTCGGTCACTGGTGGTGGAGTAGCGGGAGTCGTCTCCGGACGTCGCGTCATGATTGGCAAACCGGATTTCCTTCGCGATGAAGGCGTGACCGGAATCGAAGCATTGGAAGCGACCTCCGTGAAACTGCAGGAGTCCGCACAAACCGTGATGTTTGTGGCGATCGATGGCAAACCCGCCGGCATCGTCTCAGTGGCCGATCCAATCAAGTCCACCACTGCCGAAGCCATTCGCGAACTTCATGCGTTGGGACTCCAGCTGGTCATGCTCACTGGCGACAACCGGCGAACAGCCGCCGCCGTAGCTACTCAGCTCGGACTCGATTCGGTAGAAGCAGAAATTGAACCGGCAGGGAAGGTGGCGCATGTGAAAAAGTTGCGCGCCGAGGGTAAGCATGTGGCGATGGCGGGTGATGGTATCAACGACGCGCCGGCGCTGAGCGAAGCTGAAGTGGGTATCGCGATGGGGACAGGAACCGAAGTCGCTATGCAGAGTGCTGGCATTACGCTGGTGCGTGGTGATTTGCGCGGCATTGCGCAGGCGATTCGCCTGAGTCGGGGCACGATGCAAAACATTCGGCAGAATTTGTGGTTTGCGTTTCTTTACAACGCACTTGGCGTGCCACTGGCAGCGGGCGCGTTGTACCCGCTGTTTGGTTGGTTGCTTAGTCCCATGATTGCAGGGGCAGCCATGAGCTTGAGTTCTGTTTCGGTGATAGGAAACGCGTTGCGGCTGCGCAGGATTGCACTTTGAATACTCCGATTCATCCAATCCAATGTCGCAGCCATGGCGCGCTGTTCCCCGATTTGAGAAATCGTCGGCTTGTCAGGGACATAGACGATACGGAGTCGCGCCCTTCGCTCCTTTGTGTTTTCCGGGGCGGAAGATAGACAAGTGAATCATGCGGACAAGGTCGAACTGGCTCACGTCTCGCCCGAGCCAACACGGCAACCACCAATACGAACGCTGTTCGTCGACATTGGTGGCGTGCTGCTCACTGACGGTTGGCAAACCGCGTCGCGGCAGCTCGCCGCCGAAACGTTTCATTTGAATTTCGGCGGAATGGAAGAACGACATCGAACGGTGTTTGATACCTATGAACAAGGCAAGCTCACGTTGGACGATTATCTGGCGTGGGTCGTGTTCTTCGAACAACGATCGTTTACGCGGACGCAGTTTCGCGAATTCATGTTCGCGCAGTCCCGGGCGCACACGGACACGATAGAACTGGTTCGAAGTCTCAAGGCGAAGTATGGATTGAAAGTTATTGTGCTGAGTAACGAAGCACGCGAGTTGAACGACTATCGCATTCACACGTTCCACCTGGTCGACTTTGTCGATGCCTTCGTTTCTTCGTGTTACGTCCATCTGCGCAAACCGGATCCGGATATCTTCAAGCTGGCGTTGGACATCGCGCAGACACCGGCAAACCAGATCGTCTATCTTGAAAACACCGCGCTTTTTGTTCAGATCGCAGAACGTATGGGCATACCGGGTATCGTGCACACGGATTGTGACAGCACACGCGTGCAATTGAAGGCGCTTGGGTTGTGGTAGTTACCAACTGTGTACGATGAAGCGACCCATCCATCGCGTCCTGACAATCAATGGCGGATCATCGAGCATCAAGTTCGCCCTGTACGAGGCCAGCGAATCGCTGCAGCGCACGCTGCACGGAAAAATTGATCGTACCGGATCGGGAAGCACCACCTTGACCTTCGCCGATTCCGACGGTGGCCCACAGCAGAGTTGCGGGGTGGACAGCAGCGCGCGCCAATCGACTGCCGCGTTTCTGACTGCGTGGCTGGAGAAACGGATCGATTTCGATTCGCTAAAAGCGGTCGGACATCGCGTGGTCCAGGGCATGCACCATTTCCAGCCCGAAGTGATCACCTCAGAGTTGCTCGAAGAACTACATCGCATCACACCATTCGATCCTGAACACCTTCCGGGCGAAATTGAACTGATCGAATCGTTTCGCCAACGTTATCCAGAGCTGGCGCAAGTCGCGTGTTTCGACACTGCGTTTCACCACGAGATGCCGCGGGTTGCAAAACTGCTGGCGATTCCGCGACGTTACCAGGCACAGGGCGTGCGGCGGTACGGTTTTCATGGCTTGTCTTACGCGTACCTGTTGCACGAACTCGCACGCCTCGGCGATCCCGCCGCAACGAATGGCCGCGTGATTCTCGCGCATCTTGGCAATGGCGCCAGTATGGCAGCTGTGCGCAACGCGCAGGGCATCGATACCAGCATGGGTTTCACCCCTGCTTCAGGTTTACCCATGAGCACGCGTTCCGGCGATCTCGATCCGGGATTGGTCAGCTATCTCGCGCGCGCTGAGCACATGTCGACCTCGGGATTTCAAAAGATGGTCAACCATGAATCAGGACTGCTAGGCGTTTCGGAAATCAGCTCTGACATGCGCGACTTGCTGGCGCAGGAACAGAGCGACGTCCGTGCTGCAGAAGCGGTGCAGCTGTTCTGTTATCAGTCGAAAAAGTGCATCGGATCGTTCGCGGCCGCGCTGGGCGGGCTGGACACGTTGGTGTTCAGCGGCGGCATTGGCGAGAGCGCATCCGTCATTCGTGAGCGCATCTGCGACGGACTCGAATTTCTCGGAATGGACGTCGATGCCGAACGAAATGCCGCGAACGATTCCGTGATTTCCGTCGCTACGAGCAGCGTCTCCGTGCGCGTGATTCGCACTGACGAAGAATTGATGATCGCGCGTGACGTCTGCGGTGTTCTGGCAAGAACCGATGCATCCATGACGCAGTTCACGCCTGGTAGTAGAGCGAAGAACACCGGACCCGTATGAACCGCGATCCGTTGGATCCGATGCTCGACGACCTGCAGCAGCGGGCCTTTGCCTACTTCGCGCACGAAACGAATCCGGAGAACGGACTGGTCATCGATACGACGACCGTCGGCGCACCTTCAAGCATTGCCGCGGTCGGACTCGGGCTCACGGCCTACCCACCTGCGGTGGAACGCGGATTCATGACGCGCACGGAAGCGGCCCATCGCGTACTGACAACGATGCGTTTCTTCTGGGGAAGCAAACAAGGACCAGAGCCAGACGCGACGGGCTTCCGTGGTTTCTACTACCACTTTCTTGATATGCAGACCGGTGCACGCACGTGGAATTCGGAGCTCTCGACAGTCGATTCCGCGTTGCTGATTGCCGGCTTGCTGACAGCCGCCGCCTACTTCGACGAGGACAATGAAACGGAAAACGAAATTCGCGAACTGGCCGAACGTCTGTATGCGCGCGTCGACTGGCAGTGGGCATTGAATGGCGGTTTGACATTGACCCATGGATGGAAACCGGAAAGCGGATTTCTACCGTATCGGTGGCAGGGTTACGACGAAGCGATGGTGCTGTATGTGCTCGCACTGGGGTCGACGACGCATGCCATCTCCTCCGATAGCTACACTGCGTGGGCGTCAACGTACGAATGGCGAGCGGTTTACGAAACATCGTACCTGTTTGCCGGACCGCTGTTCATCCATCAGTTGTCGCACGTGTGGATTGACTTCCGCGGCATTCGCGACGCGTTCATGCGCGAGCATGATCTCGACTATTTCGAGAACAGCCGACGCGCCACGGTGGTGCAACAACAGTATGCCGTCCGCAATCCGCAACGCTGGGCAGGGTACGGCGCCGACTGCTGGGGCATCACCGCGTGCAACGGACCGGGCGACATCGTGCTTCGGCTTGGCGATGTCGCTCGTGAATTCTTTGGATATCTCGCGCGCGGAGTGCCTGATGGTCCCGATGACGGAACGGTCGCTCCGTGGGGGGTGATTGCCTCGCTTCCGTTTGCGCCGGAAATTGTGCTGCCGACGATGACGCAGCTGTGGCGACGTCGAAACGACGCCTCACTGCGCTACGGGCTACGCACAACGTACAACCCGTCCTTCCCTTCAAGAGATGGTTCGCCTGATGGATGGGTGTCTCCGTATCATTGCGGCCTGAATCAAGGCCCGATTGTGCTGATGATCGAGAACTATCGCTCGGGGCTGATCTGGAATCTGCTGCGCGCGAATTCTCACATCGTCGCGGGACTGCGCGCTGCCGGATTTACCGGTGGGTGGATTGAAGGCAGTTCTATTAACAAATGCAATTCAAACGAGCATACGCTGCTCGATTGAGTATCCGAAATGTGACAAAGGAACAATTGCGAGAGCGAACGGTATCTTGTGTCACGGAGGTACACAATTGCACACGAGCAACGCACGATGGACTCGCGTAGCCGGGCTCACGATATTGTTCGCGGTCTCGACGGCAGCGGCACCCGCGCCCGACCCCGAGATCAGGCGAATTACAGAACGCGAAGTGACGGCGTCCAACGAGAAAGTCGCGATGGCGTACACCGCGCTTGTCAGTATGTGGAATACGAACTTCAAACAGCTCGGCGTGCGCTTCGAGCAGCCCTCAATTGTTCGGTACCGCGGAACCGTCGCTACGTCGTGCGGAGTCATGCAGGCGAACAACGCCATGTATTGTCCCATTCGCAACACGATTTACTACGACGACATTTTCGTTGCACTCCAGGCGAAGGCCGCAGCGGCAAAACTCGGGACGGATGGTGATATGGCGTCGGTAGGAATCATCGCGCACGAAATGGGGCATGCAGTGCAAGCGCAGTTGGGCGAGGAGTCGGACATTCCGTACGAAAACGAGTCGACAGCTGACTGTCTCGCGGGTGCGTTCACCAATCAGAGTGAGAAGGACGGCAGTCTCGAAAAAGGCGATCTCGAAGAAGTATTTTTCGGGCTTGCTGCAGCGGGTGATCCTACGCCCGAATACACGGGTGACAGGCGCATTGACTCGCGTATTGCGCTCCGCGTGCACTATCTCGGGCATGGTACGCGCGAGCAACGCCAGTCGAACTTCAATGTTGGATACAAGAACGGTGCGCGTGGTTGTCTGGCGGCGTTTCGCTAGCAGTTTTTTGGAGATGTGATTGCGGTGGCGTTAACAGAACGCCACCGCGACCAAAAATGCCGCGTACAAACCAATCAGGCACGCCCCGCCCCGCCGACTGAGATGCTGATTCCAGAAAGTCAGAGTCACAGCGACAACGGTCATGCCAAGCAGCCACCAGACCGCGACAACAGTTTATTGCTCTGGCACCGGAGTTCCCAGCAAGAGCGGAGGCAGACAGACGCCAGCGAACAGATTCAGCGTGTTGCTGTTAAGCGCTTCGCTCACCACTGCCGCACCACGCTGATTCTGCGCAAGCCGGAACGCAGCGATTGCGTTTGGAATTCCCGTGAGCGCGGCCAGTATCACCATCCCCACAATGATTCTGCGCCATCCCCAGTAGCTCGCGTGCAACATCGCCGAGTTGACCAATCCCACGCTCGCGAGCACGATCGTGAGCATGGCGGGCGCCACCCAGTAAATCCGTTTGTTACTGGCCGCGGCATTTGACTCTTCTTCGAGTTCCGTGCCGTACGCGGGACTCGTTGCGGCGATCAGAAACTCGGCCGCGCGACCTGCGCTGGCCGATGAACACACCGCCGCCAACGACTGCACTGAGCCCGAGCACGGCGACCAGATTAAAGAAATTCGATCCAAACACCACGCCAAGTCCGACGTCTCCTGTTGCGCGTCCGAACTGCGTTGACCCCAAGTCACTCAATGCTCAATGCACAATAGCACCCACGTCTTCGGGAACGACATGCCGGAGTTTGCGATCTAGTGTCGTACGTTACAGAGTGAGGAACTGCGGCTGCATTGCCTGGTAGCAATCCACGCAAGCACTGCGATCGCGTAATGATGCGCTGTTGCTCGCCCTTCGACGCTGGCCTCCGGCTGCCGGGATATGCGGTGACTGGCTCTCCCTGCCTGGCTCCTACGGAGATCGCACGGTGAGAGAACGAAAGCCCTGACCTTCGCGTCGAAAGACGGCGGCAACGACGCGGCAGACCGCATTTCATCGCCGCCCGCCGACACACGACGCTTCTCCTCTCCGCACACCGCGACGCCCGCCACGCAGCTCTTGTCGAACGGGAGCTATTCGCTGATGATTACTGCGGCCGGGTCGGGCTACAGCCGATGGCGCGACATCGCTGTCAGTCGGTGGCGCGACGATGCTACTCTCGACAACACGGGATCATCGATCTTTC
Source organism: Gemmatimonadaceae bacterium (assembly GCA_040004455.1). Classification (GTDB taxonomy): domain Bacteria; phylum Gemmatimonadota; class Gemmatimonadetes; order Gemmatimonadales; family Gemmatimonadaceae; genus Gemmatimonas. The sequence continues at coordinate 31,015 of JBDUAX010000001.1, read as the reverse complement.
TGCACGACCTGACGAACGATTTCGTGTGGTCTGCAGGATATCAGCCAAGTCGAGTTGAAGCACAGAGCTACGAAGTGTCGTTCGATGACCAGCACGCCTCGTTTGTTCGGCGCGACGGCGTGATCGAGACGCGGTTAGATGTGATGGTCGCACACAATGACGACGGCGAGCTTCGGCGCGTGTCAATCACGAATCACGACACCATCGCGCACGACATCGACATTACGTCGTACTCCGAGATTGTGCTCGCCACTGCTGCGAGCGATGCGGCGCACCCTGCGTTTTCGAATCTGTTTGTCGAAACAGAGTGCGATGTGGCACATGAGACGTTGTTGGCGACACGACGCCTCAGCAAACCCGACGACTCTCCGGTCTGGCTTGTTCATGCTGTTGCAATGCAAGGCGAAAGCATCGGCGCATTGCAGTGGGAGACCAGTCGCGAACTATTCCTGGGACGCGGGCGCAACGTGCATGATGCAAAAGCGCAAATGAACCGCAATGAACCACTCTCCAATACGGTTGGTTCTGTCCTCGATCCAATCGTGAGCCTGCGACGGAGAGTGCGCGTCCCGCCCGGCGAGACTGTGAATTGCACCTTCGTGACGTTTGTCGCGGCGTCGCGAGAAGCAGCAGTCGAGCTGGCCGACAGATATCGTGCCGTGACTGCATTCGATGCGGTAGCCCTCGCGTGGCGAGAATCGCACCTCACCCGAAGTTACGTTCGCGACGCGGTAAGCGATGAATCACAGCTATTTCAATCGATCGCCGGCCATGTTCTGTATCCAAATGCCTCACTTCGTGTTCGTCATGCGCTGATGCTGCATGACGACGCCACTGCCGTGCTGTGGTCGAACGGAATTTCCGGCGACTTGCCGATTGTTGTCGTGACGCTCGACGATGGACCATCCGGGGAGCATGCACTCCTCGAGCTTGTCGGGCAGTTGCTGCGCGCACACACGTACTGGCGATCAAAGTGCCTGGCGGTGGATGTAATCATCATCAACGATGTGCAGAGCGCATCAGGCGGCATGCTGCAATCGCAAGTGGAAGCGCTGATTCACGATGCCGATGGTGGGCTCACACCGGAAACGGTCAGGGCGAACGGAGCCACATTCGCGTTTCGCGGCCAACAGCTCACCGCAGCGCAGCGAAGTGTGCTGGAGAGCGCTGCACGCGTCATTTTCTTAAGCAGACGCGGAACGATGGCCGATCAGTTGACGGCAATCACGTTACCCGATGTCGCTGCTCCTCCGAGGCCCGTGCGCGTTACTCAAGCGGAGAATGTGTCGGCAGCGAAGTCCGGCTCACACCGGCAGCTGGAATTCTTCAATGGGTTTGGTGGTTTCGATCGCGACGGCCGGGAATACGTCACCGTGTTGCGCGCCGGAGAGTGGACGCCGGCGCCATGGACGAACGTGATCGCCAACGCGGACTTTGGTTGCCTGGTGACGGAGTGCGGCTCTGGCAGCACGTGGTCGATCAACAGTCAACTCAACGTCCTCACGCCGTGGTCCAACGATCCAGTCAGTGACCCGCCCAGCGACGCATTCTACATACGCGACGACGACAGCGGCGAAGTGTGGACGCCAACGCCGCTTCCCATCCGCGAACACAGCGGTGAATACGTGGTGCGGCACGGCCCTGGGTACACGCAGTTTGAGCGCGAGTCTCACGACATCGGACACGAATTGTTGCAGTTCGTACCCGTGGATGATCCAATCAAGATCTCGCGCTTGACGCTGACAAATCGTTCAGAACACGCGCGAAGGTTGTCGATAACGGGATATCTGGACTGGGTGCGTGGTACTACGCGGAGCTCGTCGGCGCCGCACGTCACGACAGAGATGGACTCCGAGACCGGTGCAATGTTCGCGCGCAACTGTTGGAATCGGGATTTCAGCTCGCGCGTAGCGTTCGCAGACCTTGCTGGCATGCAACAGAGCTGGACCGGGGATCGCACCGAATTTCTGAGCCGCAATGGCACCGCCACGCTTCCACTCGCAGTCGCGAGCGGCGTAACGCTATCGGGGCACGTTGGTGCGGCGCTCGACCCGTGCTGCGCGTTGCAAGCAGTAATTGAAATTCCCGCTGGGGGCCAGGCGGTAATTGTTCTGCTGATCGGCGAAACTGCAACAACAGTCGACGCGCGCGCACTGATTACGCGTTACCGTAAGGAGAGTCTGGACGGTCACCTCGCAGCTGTTACCGACGCCTGGACGAATGTGTTCTGCGCCGTTCAGGTACAGACGCCCGATCGTGCGTTGGACATCATGTTGAATCAATGGCTGCTATACCAGACGCTGGCGTGCCGAGTTTGGGGGCGCACGGCGTTTTATCAGGCCAGCGGTGCGTACGGCTTTCGCGATCAATTGCAGGACGTCATGGCGCTGGCTGTTTCGCGACCTAACATAACACGCGAGCACATTCTACGAGCCGCATCTCGTCAGTTTGTCGCGGGAGATGTGCAACATTGGTGGCACGAACCTTCGGGCGCCGGTGTGCGAACCCGCATTTCCGACGATCGGCTATGGCTGCCGTTTGCGGTAACGCACTACATCTCTGTGACCGGCGACTACGCCGTCCTCGACGAGGTCGTTCCGTTTCTTGATGGCGCCGCATTGAAGTCCGAGCAGAACGAATCATATTTCGCGCCTGCTGAAGCAACAGAGCATGGAACGCTCTTTGAACATTGCGCGCGCGCGCTTGAACAGAGTTTGGCCATAGGCGCGCACGGATTGCCGTTGATGGGCACTGGAGACTGGAACGACGGAATGAATCGCGTCGGTGTGGAAGGAAAGGGAGAGAGCGTCTGGCTCGCGTGGTTTCTGTACACAAATCTCCAGGCATGGGTATCTATCGCAACAGAGCGTGGCCAGAATGCACGTGCCGCGACATGGACAGCACACGCCGGCGCACTGCAGGCCGCAGTCGAACGCGAAGCGTGGGATGGTGCGTGGTACACCCGCGCGTTCTTCGACGACGGTACGCCACTCGGTGTTGCGGGCGCGGATGCGTGTGCAATAGACGCGATCGCACAGTCGTGGAGCGTGATGTCCGGCGGTGGTGAAACGGCACACGCACGCCAGGCAATGCGCCGGGTTGATGAACATCTCGTTCGACCAAAAGACCGCCTCAGTCTGTTGTTCACACCACCATTCGACCACTCGGCGCTCGAACCCGGCTACATCAAAGGTTACGTCCCGGGCGTGCGCGAAAACGGTGGTCAATACACGCACGCGGCTGTGTGGACCGCGATTGCCTTTGCCGAGTTGGGCGATGGTGACAAAGCAGGCGCACTGCTCGACATGTTGAATCCGATTACTCGCTCCGATACCCAGAATGCCGCGCAGCAGTATCGCGTGGAACCGTATGTGATGGTTGGCGACGTTTACTCTGAACCACCGCACGTCGCACGCGGCGGATGGAGTTGGTATACGGGCTCCGCCGGCTGGATGTATCGAGCTGGTATGGAATGGCTGCTCGGCGTACGCGTGCGGGGCACTCGCGTACTGATTGATCCATGTATTCCATCGACGTGGCCGAAATTCATGCTCCAGTTACGCGCGGGGACCGCGCAGTATGAAATCACCGTCGAGAATCCGCACAGCGTGTGTCGTGGTCTTGCGCTGCTCGAGCTGGATGGCGTTGCGCTCGACGATCGCAGCGGATTTCCCATCGTGGACGATGCACAAACGCATCGCGTGCGCGCCGTGCTTGGACACATGCAACAACTCGCCGGGACAAACAACATATGAACCGCGCCGCACAGGGTCCACTCTATCTGCTGCCATTCGATCATCGTCATTCGTACATTGGCGGAATGTGCCAGTTCACGCCACCGCTCACGACACAGCAACACGCGGCGGTAACGGCCAGCAAGCAGGTGATCTACGACGGCTTCAAACGAGCCGTCGCGAATGGGCTACCGGCACCGCGCGCCGGAATTCTCGTTGACGAGGAGTTTGGCTCCGAAATTCTTCGCGACGCGAACGCGCACGGGTACATCACTGCGCTGTCCACCGAAACCAGCGGATCGGACGAATTCGAGTTCGAGTTTGGTGACGCATTCGGTGAACACATCAAAGCCATCGCGCCCACGTTCGCAAAAGTGCTTGTTCGCTACAATCCGGAAGGTGAGGCGGCACTCAATGAACGTCAGACAAAACGCCTGAAACTGTTGTCTGATTTTTGTACGGCGAATGGCCAGGAATTCATGTTCGAGCTACTGGTGCCGGCAACGTCGGCGCAGTTGGAACGCGTTCACGGAAACAAGGCAAGCTACGACATCGATGTCCGGCCGCAGCTGATGGTGGAAACGATTCGCACGCTGCAGGACCAGGGCGTCGAACCTGACGTGTGGAAAATCGAAGGTCTTGATCGCCGAGAGGATTGTGCGGCAATCGTCGACGTCGCGCGGCGCGGTGGGCGAAGCAATGTTGGTTGCATCGTACTCGGACGTGGCGCTGACGAGCAGAAAGTCGTTGCATGGCTTGAGACGGCTGCGTCCGTGCCGGGATTCATCGGTTTCGCAGTGGGACGCACCACGTTTTGGGATGCCGTCGCCGACTTTCTGGCGAACCGCGCCACGCGTGACGAGGCGGTGACTCGCATAGCGCAACGTTATCAGGAATGGGCGTCCATCTTCGAGCGCACGCTGCGATGAACATCAGCCCACTTGCCGGCCATACACCGCCGCCGGACATGTTGCTGGACGTTTCGAGGTTGATCACGGCATACTACACAGTCGTGCCCGACGCGGCTGTGCCCGCCGAGCGTGTTGCGTTCGGCACGTCGGGACATCGCGGGTCGGCATTCCGGCGTACGTTCAACGAACCGCACATCATTGCGATCACGGAAGGCATCTGCCGCTATCGCCAAAGGCAGGGCATTGACGGGCCGCTATTTCTCGGCGTCGATACCCACGCGCTGTCACAACCAGCGTGTGCGACGGCTGTCGAAGTGTTGGCTGCACATGGTGTGAATGTCATGATGGCCGAACGCGACGAGTTCACTCCAACGCCCGTCGTGTCCCACGCCATACTTTGCTATAATCGTGGGCGAAAAACGGGGCTCGCCGATGGTATTGTGATCACACCATCACACAACCCGCCTGACAACGGGGGATTCAAGTACAACACACCCAACGGCGGACCCGCTGATACAACTGTCACGACGTGGATTGAAAATGAGGCCAACGCGCTTCTAAAAGCTGGCACCGAAGGCGTAAGACGCGTTCCCTATGAGCGAGCACTGCACGCGAGCAGCACACATCGCCATGACTATCTCAACGCGTACGTACGCGACCTAGGCAACGTCATTGATATGGACGCAATTCGAGGCGCCGGCATTCGGATGGGCGTTGATCCACTGGGCGGTGCGGGCGTGCATTACTGGGCGCCTATTGCGGACCACTATCGTCTCGACCTTACCGTTGTGAGTGACGTGGTCGATCAGACATTCCGGTTCATGACGGTTGATTGGGACGGCAAGATTCGCATGGATCCGTCTTCGTCATACGCGATGCAACGGCTGATTGGCCTCAAGGACAAGTTCGACATCGCATTTGCGTGCGACACCGATCACGATCGACATGGGATTGTCACAGCGAGTGCTGGATTGCTGCCGCCGAATCACTATCTGTGCGCGGCCATTCACCACCTTTTCCAACATCGGCCACACTGGTCGGCTCATGCGGGCATTGGAAAAACTGTTGTCAGCAGCAGCATGATTGATCGCGTCACCACAGCGCTCGGCCGACAACTTCACGAAGTGCCGGTGGGATTCAAGTGGTTTGTTGAAGGACTTGTCGAAGGCACGCTTGGATTCTGCGGTGAGGAAAGCGCGGGCGCGACGTTCCTGCGCCGCGACGGAACAGTGTGGACGACAGACAAAGACGGAATCATTCCGGCGTTGCTTGCGGCGGAGATTACGGCGGTGACGGGACGTGATCCGGGAGAATTGTACGGCGAGCTAACGCACGACTTCGGTGACCCTGCCTTCGATCGCGTAAGCGCCCCCGCAACGCCGGAACAGAAACAGCAACTTTCGGCGCTGTCGCCTGAGGCCGTGCACTGTACCGAACTCGCCGGTGAGAAGGTCACAGACGTCATCAATAATGCTCCGGGAAATGACGCGCCAATTGGTGGTGTGAAAGTCATCGCCGCATCGGGATGGTTTGTTGCGCGCCCATCCGGTACTGAAAACATCTGTCGCATTTACGCCGAGAGTTTCTGCGGCAAGGATAGCGTCGATCAAATCCTGCAGGAGGCGCAAGTGATAGTCGATGCGGCTCTTGCATCAGGTGCGCGACAATGACAGGCGCTGCGTTTTTACCCGGAAGCAAGGAGGACCCCGGCGTAAGGGCCGTTGCTGCGCGTGCGCTGGAACTCGTACATGATGGTGCGCGAATCGGCCTTGGATCTGGTCGCGCGGCCATGCTCTTCCTCGATGGTTTGGCCGCACGAGTGCGGGATGGACTACGCGTGTCGGCGGTACCAACGTCGCTGGCGGTTGCAAACGCGGCGATGCAAGCGGGTATTCCACTGATCGAGTTGGGAACCGGCGGGTTGCTTGATCTCACGGTCGACGGCGCGGACGAAGTAACGCCATGGCTTGACCTGGTGAAAGGCTGGGGCGGCGCGTTGGTGCGCGAGCGAATCGTTGCGACCTGTTCGGCCCGACAAATCATTCTGGTGAGTGAGCACAAGCTTGTGCGCCGCCTGGGTGAGCGTGGACACGTGCCCGTCGAAATCATTCCGCTAGCGGCGTGGCTTGTAACGCGTGAACTCACCGCGCTTGACATCGTGCCAACGCGACGCCTGCAAGCTGACAGTGAGAAGCCGTTCGTGACCGACAACGGTAACTGGATTGTCGACTGCGTACTTTCCGAACCTCTCGCTGACACGAATTCGGCGCAACATTTGCAAAGTGCGATTTGCGCCATAACCGGTGTCGTCGATACGGGTCTTTTTCTCGGCACAGCAAGCATGGTGCTGGTTGGCCACACCGACGGGCGCGTAGACGTTCACTCGCACGCACCCGCGTCCAAGACACGACACGAGGCAACCCCATGAAGGCAACCCAACAGCTGCAGAATGCAGGACAGAGCCTTTGGCTCGACAATATTTCGCGAGGCATGCTGGATGACGGTACGCTGCATCGCTACATCGCCGATCTGTCGGTTACCGGCCTGACCTCCAATCCGACCATCTTCGAACATGCGTTGGCCAAGGGAAACTTCTACGACGACGCCATTCGGGAAAAATCGAACGAAGGGATGTCAGGTGAATCACTGTTCTTCGATCTGGCTCTCGAAGATCTGCGCCGGGCGGCTGAACTCTTTCATCCGACGCATGAACGCACCAGCGGAGTGGACGGCTGGGTTTCGTTGGAAGTTTCGCCACTGCTGGCGAATGACGCCGCAGGCACGATCGCGGCCGCGGCAGAGTTGCACCGACGAGCCGCGCGACCAAATCTTTTCATCAAGATTCCCGGAACGCCTGCGGGAATCGTCGCCATCGAAGAATCGATTGCGAACGGTGTCCCGGTAAACGTGACACTGTTGTTTTCCGCGGCGCAGTATGTCGCGGCCGCCAATGCGCACCTGCGCGGCATCGAGCGTCGCGTTGCTGCAGGCCTTGACCCACACGTTGGTTCTGTCGCATCGCTGTTCGTGAGCCGATGGGATGTTGCGGTAGCGGACAAGGTTCCCTCTGCATTGCACAACAAGCTTGGAATTGCAGTCGCGCAAAGCACCTATCGTGAATATCGCCGCCTTCTCTCGTCACCGCGTTGGATTGCGCTGGCGGCCGTCGGTGTACAGGCGCAGCGGTTGCTCTTCGCCAGCACGGGCACGAAGGATCCAAAAGCGTCCGACACGTTGTACGTTGAGGCGCTTGCCGCGCCTGACACGGTGAATACGATTCCGGAAAAGACGCTGATCGCCTTTGCGGATCACGGTCGCGTGAGCGGAGCCCTGTTGCCCGACGGTGGTAATGCCGAGTTGACACTGACATCGTTCCGTCAAGCGGGAATCGATGTCGATGCGTTGGGCGAGCAACTCCAGCGCGAGGGTGCGGCATCGTTTGACAAGTCCTGGAATGCATTGCTCGTGCAACTGGCAAGGAAGCAGGAGGCACTCGTGTCGCACCTCAGTGCGTTGGCGGGCAAAGACCGATGACAACGGACAAGACAACCGACGCGCAAGATCGTACCCCGCTTACGGAGCGAGCTGCGTGGAAGAAGCTGCAGCAGCATCACGCCGACATTGGCGACCTTCTGCTGTGGCAGATCTTCGCCGCCGACTCTGATAGAGGAACGCGGATGACGGCCGAAGTGGCCGGACTGTACATCGACTATTCGAAGCATCGCGTCACCGATGAGACGGTGCGTCTGCTCGTTCAACTCGCGCACGATTGCGGATTGCGCGAACGGCTGAACGCCATGTTCAACGGTGAAGAAATAAACGTCACAGAAAAGCGTGCCGTACTCCACGTGGCGCTCCGTGCACCGGCCGACGAAACCATCGTCGTGGACGGCACGGATGTCGTGGCAACGGTACATGCCGTACTTGCCCGCATGGCAACGTTTGCCGACGCTGTGCGCAGCGGTGAATGGAAAGGTCATACCGGTCGCCCTATTCGGAATATCGTCAACATTGGCATCGGCGGCTCAGACCTCGGTCCGGTGATGGCGTACGAGGCGCTTCGTCACTACAGCGATCGTGACATGAACGTTCGGTTCGTCTCGAACATTGATGCCACCGACTTCGTGGAGGCAACACGTGATCTCGACCCGCACGAGACGTTATTCATCGTGTGTTCGAAAACCTTCACTACACTCGAGACGCTGACGAACGCCAACAGCGCGCGCGCGTGGTACGTCGCGGCACTTGGTGCCGAGGAAGCGGTGCGGCATCACTTCGTCGCCGTTTCCACGAACGCGGAAGGCGTGGCAAAGTTCGGCATTGACCCGGCGAACATGTTCGAATTCTGGGATTGGGTTGGCGGTCGCTATTCGATGGATTCTGCCATCGGCCTTTCCACGATGTTGGCGATTGGACCCACGCACTTTCGCGCGATGCTCGCGGGCTTCCACGACATGGACGTGCATTTTCGCACGGCACCGTTCGAACAGAACGCGCCAGTGATCATGGGACTGCTGGCCGTCTGGTACACCAACTTCTTCAATGCACACACCGTTGCCGTGCTTCCGTACGATCAGTACCTGAAGCGTTTTCCGGCGTATTTGCAGCAGCTCACCATGGAAAGCAACGGCAAACACGTCTCGCTGGACGGCGCGCGCGTGCACTACGACACAAGTCCCATTGTCTGGGGCGAACCTGGCACCAACGGGCAGCACTCGTTTTATCAACTCATTCATCAGGGCACGCGCCTCATTCCCTGCGACTTCATCGGCTTCTCACAATCGCTCAATCAACTCGGCGAGCATCATGATTTGCTCATGGCAAACGTGTTTGCGCAAACGGAGGCACTGGCGTTCGGCAAGAGTGCGGCTGATGTGGAAAGCGAGGGAACACCCCCGTCGCTTGTTCCGCATCGCGTGTTTGAGGGCAATCGTCCCACCACAACTATCCTTGCCAACCGACTGACACCGCGCATTCTCGGCTCACTCGTGGCGCTGTACGAACACAGCGTGTTCACGCAGGGCGTGATCTGGGGAATTGATTCCTTCGATCAATGGGGTGTCGAACTGGGAAAGGCGCTGGCGCAGCGCATTGCGCGAGAGTTAAAAGGAGAGAACGCGACCACCACTGGTCACGACAGTTCCACCTCCGAACTGATGCGGCGTTACATGCAAGCGCGCGATAGTGGCACGATTCACGGCGCCGCAATTGACGGTGCCGGATGAGCCAACCCAACAACGCGCTTGATACGCTGTGTATCAACACGCTTCGCACACTCAGCATCGACACGGTCGAGAAAGCAGCGTCAGGTCATCCCGGTTTGCCAATGGGCGCGGCAACAATGGCGTACGTGTTGTGGACGCGACACATGCGTCACGATCCGTCTCTGCCTGGGTGGACGAACCGCGATCGGTTCGTGCTGTCTGCGGGACACGGCAGCGCGTTGTTGTATAGCCTGCTGTTCATGACGGGATACGGGCTGACGATCGACGATCTGCAACACTTTCGTCGCTGGGGCAGTCGCACACCAGGACATCCGGAACGTGGTGTCACCTTGGGCGTCGAGGTGACCACCGGGCCACTTGGCCAGGGTTTCGGAAACGCGGTCGGAATGGCAATGGCGGAGCGTTGGCTCGCCGCCACATTCAATCGTGCCGCTCACGACATTGTGGATCATCACACCTTCGTGATTGCGAGTGACGGCGATTTCATGGAAGGCATTTCTTCCGAAGCAGCGTCGCTCGCGGGTGAGTTGCGACTCGGCCGCCTCATTGTGATGTACGACGCGAACAACATCACATTGTCTGCAACCACCAACATCACGTTCTCGGAAGATGTCGGCGCGCGATTTGTGGCGTACGGCTGGCACGTGCAGGAGGTTGATGGCATGAGCGTGGACGCCGTCGATGCGGCGCTTGCTGCGGCGCGTGCAGATGAGAATCGTCCGTCGCTGATCATCGCACGCACGCACATCGGGTTTGGAAGTCCAAACAAGCACGACACGTTCGAAGCGCACGGGGAGCCACTGGGCGAGAATGAGGTGCGCCTCACCAAGCGCGCGTACGGCTGGCCCGAGGACGCGAAGTTTCTTGTGCCGGAAGAAGCGCAACACGAATTCGACAAGGTGTGCGAACGTGGTGCGGGCGCACGTGCTGCATGGAATGACGCGATGGATGCGTATCGCATCGACGAGCCCGCGCTCGTCGAATCGTTCGAGCGTGCGATGGCCGGAGAGCTACCTTCTGATTGGGATGCGCATCTGCCGGTGTTCACGCCAGCCGACGGTGACATGGCAACGCGCGACGCGGGTGCAAAAGCCATCGAAGCAATTGCAGAATCGGTGGCGAATCTGACTGGTGGATCGGCCGATCTTGATCCGTCGACGCGTACGGCGATGAAGGAGAAGGGTGATTTCCAGAACCCCGATGCGAATGGGGGGGGACACGCGCCGCCCACGCAAGGCAAGTCGGGCGGCGTGTGGAGCTACGCGGGGCGCAACATTCACTTCGGTATTCGCGAGCACGCGATGACGGCGATACTGACGGGCATGGCGCACCACGGTGGCGTGATTCCGTTTGGCGCGACGTTTCTTACGTTCTCCGACTACATGCGACCCAGTATTCGGTTGGCCGCGTTGAGTGAGGCGCACGTCATCTACGTATGGACGCACGACAGCATTGCAATCGGAGAGGATGGTCCCACGCATCAGCCGGTTGAACAAATCGCCAGTCTCCGCGCAATGCCGAACATGCTGGTGTTGCGTCCCGCAGATGCCAACGAAACGGTCGAGGCGTGGCGCATTGCGATGAAACACACGGGCGGCCCCGTTGGCATAGTACTGACGCGACAAAAACTTCCGGTGCTCGATCGACGACGGTTGGCACCGGCCAAGGAAACAGCGCGTGGTGGTTATGTGCTCGTCGACGCAAAAACGGACGCGTTGCCTGAAGTGATTCTCATCGCAACCGGTTCGGAAGTTTCACTCGCTCTCGCCGCGCACGATCAACTGTGCAGCGAAGGAGTGCACAGTCGCGTCGTTTCTATGCCGTCCTGGGAATTGTTCGACGCACAACCGCGCGAGTACCGGGATGGGGTGCTACCGCCGAAAGTGCTGGCGCGCGTGAGCATCGAAGCGGCCTCGCCGTTCGGTTGGGAGCGTTACGTGGGCCTGCAGGGCGCGATTGTCGGTGTGGACCGGTTTGGTGCGTCCGCTCCCGGTAACGTGGTAATGGAGCACTACGGATTCACGGTTGCCAACATCGTTGCCAAAGCCAGGGAGGTACTTGCCCGATGATATCACTGCGGTCACAGCCGACGAACGCGCTTACGCCGGACGCGTTGCACAAGATCAACGCCTATTGGCGCGCGGCCAACTATCTGTCAGTTGGACAGATTTATCTCTACGACAATCCGCTGCTGAAGGAGCCGCTGAAACTGTCGCACGTGAAGCCGCTCGTGGTCGGCCATTGGGGCACAACGCCCGGACAGAATTTCATCTACGTGCATTTGAACCGGGTCATCAAGAAGTATGATCTGAACATGTTCTACGTTGCCGGACCTGGTCATGGGGGGCCGGCCATTGTTGGTAACGTGTACCTCGAAGGCACATGGACTGAGGTCTATCCAAACGTTACGCAAGACGAAGCGGGACTGAAAAAGCTGTTCAAGCAGTTCTCGTTTCCCGGCGGAATTTCCAGTCACGTTGCACCAACAACGCCGGGTTCGATTCACGAAGGTGGTGAGCTGGGCTACTCACTCAGTCACGCATTCGGCGCCGCGTTCGACAATCCCGATTTGATTGTCGCGTGTGTGGTTGGCGACGGCGAAGCGGAAACAGGTCCGCTGGCCACCGCCTGGCAATCGAACAAATTCCTCGACCCCATCACCGATGGGGCCGTGCTGCCCATCTTGCATCTCAACGGTTACAAGATCAGTAACCCCACAGTGCTCGCGCGCATCGAGCACGAAGAGTTGGAACAGTTTTTTCGCGGCTGTGGCTGGACACCGTACTTCGTCGAAGGCGACGACCCGGCAACGATGCACCAACTCATGGCCGAGACGATGGAAACGGTCATTGAGGAAATCAAGCGAATACAAACCAACGCGCGCATCAACCACGACACGATGCGTCCGCGCTGGCCCATGGTTGTACTCAAATCGCCGAAGGGCTGGACCGGCCCCAAAACGGTTGATGGATTGCCCAACGAAGGAACGTTTCGCTCGCATCAGGTGCCGATCATTGTTGACGCCGAACATCCGGATCACGTCGCACTGCTTGAAAGCTGGATGAAGAGCTACAAGGCCGAAGAATTGTTCGACACAAACGGCCAACTCATCCCCGAGTTGCAAGAGTTGGCACCCCAAGGCAATCGCAGAATGGGAGCCAATCCGCACGCGAACGGTGGCGTGCTGCTGAACGACTTGCGAATGCCCGACTTTCACGTCCACGCGGTGCACGTCCCCACACCTGGCGCAGTCAATGCACAGGACACGCTGGTACTCGGCAAGTTTCTGCGCGACGTCGCAAAACTGAACGAAGAACAGCGCAATTTCCGGGTCTTCGGTCCCGACGAAACACTCTCCAACTTTCTCGGCGCAGTGTTCGAAGTCACCAACCGACAGTGGGATGCGCGACAGTCGGAGAATGACGAGTTTCTCGCACCCAACGGACGTGTGCTCGACTCCATGTTGAGTGAACATCAATGCGAAGGCTGGCTGGAAGGATATCTGTTGACCGGTCGTCACGGGTTGTTCAACAGCTATGAAGCATTCATTCGCATTGTCGACTCGATGTTCAGTCAACATGCAAAGTGGTTGAAGGTCACGTCGGAACTTCCTTGGCGCCGGAAGATCGCGTCGCTGAACTATCTCCTGGCCTCGCACGTGTGGCAGCAGGATCACAACGGCTTCACGCACCAGGATCCCGGATTTCTTGATCACGTCATCAACAAGAAAGCCGACATCGTGCGCGTGTACCTGCCGCCCGACGCCAATTGTCTGTTGTCGGTGTTCGATCATTGCCTGCGCAGCCGGCACTACGTAAATGTGGTGGTCGCGGGTAAACATGCGCTTCCACAATGGCTGACGATGGATGCGGCGGTCATTCATTGCACGGAAGGCATTGGCATCTGGCAGTGGGCCAGTAACGACCAGGGCACCGAGCCGGACGTTGTCATGGCATGTTGTGGTGACACGCCAACGCTGGAAATTCTCGCCGCGGTCTCGATTCTTCGCGAGTATCTCCCCGATCTCAAAATTCGCGTGATCAATGTCGTTGATTTGATGAAGCTGCAATCCGCCAGCGAACATCCACACGGATTGAGCGAATCAGACTACGACTCACTCTTCACCAAAAACAAACAGATCATCTTTGGATTTCACGGATACCCGTGGTTGGTGCATCGGCTGACCTATCGTCGGACCAATCGCAACCTGCATGTACGCGGCTACAAGGAAGAAGGCACAATCACCACGCCGTTCGACATGCGCGTGCAGAATGACCTTGACCGGTTTCATCTGGTGCAGGACGTCATCGATCGCCTGCCGAACCTGGGTTCGAAGGGCGCGTATCTCAAGCAGACGGTGCAGGACAAACTGATAGCGCACAAGCACTACATCAACGAGCACGGTCAGGACATGCCGGAGATCCGCGACTGGAAGTGGAACGGAAAAAGCGGCGATAACATTGTCACTGCTCAATGGACAGACGCGGTGGAGGCCGTCCGATGACTGCTCATGATCATGAACGGCCCGCTGCGAAGGCCGGCACAGGCTTTTCAAACCACGAGGCGTACTGGAAGCGCGCCCACACGGACTGGCGATTCTGGGTCGGTGTCGTGCTGATGCTTGGCGCGATGGCAGTGTACGTCATGAGTGAAAATCTGGCCTGGGCTCCGCACGCCGCACAGCCAGGCGCCGTAAGTCGATGACATCACGTATCGACTCCAACGATTTCCGCGTGCGCCCCGGTGACATCGTCACACTCGCAAAGTGGCCCACAACCGTGAAGCCCATTTGCAAATCCAAAAAACATTACAAACAATTCCTGCATGATCAAAGAGACGCGTTAAGCGATCAGCAACGCCTGCACTACGCTTCAAACCGTAACGCGCTATTGCTGATCATACAGGGCATGGATGCGGCCGGCAAAGATGGAACCATTCGACACGTGATGTCCGGAGTGAATCCGCAGGGTTGTCAGGTCTTCAGTTTCAAACAGCCCAGTGCGGAAGAACTTGATCATGATTTCCTCTGGCGCACCACCTGTCGCCTTCCGGAACGTGGACGTATCGGCATTTTCAATCGGTCGTATTATGCGGAAGTGCTCATTGTTAGGGTGCACCCGGAAGTGCTTCGTAAACAGAAACTCCCGGACGCGATGACCGGGAACCGGACATTCTGGAACGATCGTTTCCGTTCGATCGTGGAGCTGGAGCAGCATCTGCATCGCAATGGCACGCGTATCGTGAAAATCTTTCTGCATCTGTCTAAGAACGAACAGCGAAAGCGTCTGCTCGATCGCATAGACGATCCAGACAAGAACTGGAAATTCAACCTCTCGGATGTCGAAGAACGAGGCTACTGGCCGCAATACATGGAAGCCTACGAAGATTGTCTGAGCGCAACCAGCATCGAAACGGCGCCATGGTACGTTGTCCCCGCCGATGACAAGGACAACGCGCGGCTCATTGTTTCTCAGATTCTGCTTGATGCGTTCGACGAACTGCAAATGGCTTACCCGAAAGCCACCCCCAAACGCCGAGAGGAACTGGAAACAATCCGGGAGCGTCTCGCGAAGAGCAACTATGACTGATACAGCCATACCTCCCGTGCGTCCGAGGGGTGTGATCGTCGCCGTGCGCGGCAGCGTCGTGGATGTGCGTTTCAAAGCCCAGCCGCCGCCAATCTTCACTGTGCTGCGCGCCGGTGCGAAACACGAGATCGTCATCGAGGTGTTCGCGCAAACAGATGCACATCAGGTGCGCGGAATTGCACTCACGCCTACGCAAGGGTTGGCGCGCGGCATGCAAGTGGAGGACACCGGCGGCCCACTGAAAGCGCCGGTCGGCAAGGCAATCCTTTCGCGCATGTTCGACGTCTTCGGCAACACGATTGATCGCGACCCCGCGCCGACCGACGTGCAGTGGCGCTCAGTGCATAACAACCCGCCGCCGCTGGCACGACGTTCCACCAAGTCGGAAATTTTCGAAACCGGAATCAAAATCATTGACGTTCTCATGCCGCTGGAGCGTGGCGGGAAGGCCGGGCTTTTCGGCGGCGCCGGTGTTGGCAAGACCGTGCTGCTCACCGAGATGATTCACAATGTGGTCTCGCACCAGAAAGGCGTGAGCATCTTCTGCGGAATCGGCGAACGCTGCCGCGAAGGCGAGGAGCTCTATCGCGAAATGAAGGAAGCCGGCGTGCTGCCAAACATCGTCATGATTTACGGTCAGATGAACGAACCACCTGGCGCCCGCTTTCGCGTCGGACACGCCGCGCTCACCATGGCTGAATATTTTCGCGACGACGAACACCGCGACGTGTTATTGCTCATTGACAACATCTTTCGCTTCATCCAGGCGGGCATGGAGGTGTCCGGACTGATGGGGCAAATGCCGTCCCGACTGGGCTATCAGCCCACCATGGGCACCGAACTTTCCGGACTCGAAGAACGCATTGCCAACACAGACACCGGGGCGATTACATCGATTCAGGCCGTGTACGTCCCGGCCGACGACTTCACCGATCCCGCCGCGGTGCACACGTTCTCGCACCTCTCTGCCTCCATCGTGCTCTCGCGTGAGCGCGCCAGCGAAGGTCTCTTTCCCGCCATCGATCCGCTGCAATCAAGCTCCAAGATGGCGACACCAGGCATTGTCGGCGAACGGCACTACAACCTCGCGCAGAAGATTCGACGCACGTTCGCGCAATACGCGGAACTCAAGGACATCATCGCGATGCTTGGCCTGGAGCAGCTGTCGCCGGACGATCGCAATGTCGTGGCCCGCGCACGCCGGTTGGAACGGTTTCTCACGCAACCGTTCTTCACGACCGAACAATTCACGGGAATGACGGGCACACTCGTAAGTCTCAAGGACGCGTTGGATGGCTGTGAGCGAATCCTGCAAGACGAATTCAAGGATTTCCCCGAGAGCGCGTTCTACATGATTGGCGCCGTTGATGAGGCCAAGGCGAAAGCAAAACCCGACGCCGAAAAGACTTCGACGGATGCAAAACCACAATCGCCGCACACCCCGGTCGAAGGTGCGCATGCATCTTAAAATCCTGCTCCCGTTCCAGGTCTTCGCACAGAAGTCCAACGTCTCGCGCATCGTTGCCGAGTCAGCCGAAGGTTCGTTCGGCATTCTGCCGCATCGCCTTGATTGCGTGGCAGCGCTGGCTCCGGGAATTCTGACGTACGAAACCGAATCGGAAGGCGAAGTGTTCGTCGCGATCGATGAAGGTGTGCTGGTAAAAACCGGCGCGGACGTCCTCGTCTCGGTGCGCCGAGCCTTGGCCGGGAATGATCTCGGACAATTGCATGACGCAGTCAAAGAACGATTTCTCGCGCTCGATGCGAACGAACAGGATGTTCGCTCGGCCATGACGAAATTGGAAACCGGATTTCTGCATCGGTTCGCAGGCCTGCCAAAATGAGCAAGACACCAAACAACCCGAGCGAGCCGGATTTCGCGGAGCTGATTCGCGTGAAGGCTGCGCGCAAACTCAAGGCGCGGCGCAATCCGAATTCTGGCGTCTGGCTCGGCCTCGGTGTGATGGGTTTGATTGGCTGGTCTGTCACCGTGCCCGCCCTGCTGGGCGCCGCACTGGGTATCTGGCTGGACCATCATCGTCCAGGCACTCATTCGTGGACGCTCGCATTACTCGTTGCCGGACTCACCCTTGGTTGTCTCAACGCGTGGCATTGGGTAGGCAACGAAGAAAAGGCCATGCGCGACGACGAGGAACCACGCAATGCTTGACCTGTTGCGATTGCTGCTTGCTGGCGGTGCAGGGCTCGTGTTGGGCGCCGTGTTTTTCGGCGGCCTTTGGTGGACTGTGGGGAGAGGCCTTTCGTCGCCGAAAGCGGCGCTCTGGTTTCTCGCCAGCCTGTTCGTCCGCATGGGAACCGCACTTGCGGGTTTCTACTTCGTTGGTCGTGACGATTGGCGACGACTCTTTGCGTGTCTGCTCGGATTTGTCGTCGCGCGCTTTGTCGTGATTTGGCTTACTCGCGCGTCGCAAGCGACAAGTCACGCGCAAGTCGCGGAGGTCCGTCATGCACCTTAGTCCCGATCAACTGGTGTTTTGGCAGTACGGATTTTTCAAGCTCAACGCCACCATCGTGTTCACGTGGGCGTTGATGCTGGTGCTCGTTGTGGGCGCAAGGCTCATCACGCGCAAGCTGTCCACTACCTTGGAACGCTCACGCTGGCAGAATTTTCTGGAAATCATCGTTACCGGAATCAGCAAACAGATCGAGGAAGTCGGACTGCAACACCCTGAGAAATATCTGGGCTTTCTCGGTACGCTGTTTCTCTTCGTCGGCTTCTCCGCGCTCTGCACCATTGTTCCGGGCTACGAGCCGCCAACTGCGTCACTCTCAACCACGGCCGCACTCGCGCTTTGTGTGTTTGTGGCCGTGCCACTGTTCGGCATCGAGGAGCAGGGGATCGCTGGTTACCTCAAATCCTACGTTCAACCGACAGCAATCATGCTGCCGTTCAACATTATCAGCGAGTTCTCCCGTACGCTTGCCCTCGCGGTGCGGTTGTTCGGCAACATGATGAGCGGCGCGATGATTATTGGAATTCTTCTCACCATCACACCGTTCATTTTTCCAATTGTGATGACGTTGCTGGGCCTGCTCACCGGCATGGTGCAGGCTTACATCTTCAGCATCCTCGCGGCGGTGTACATCGCTGCGGCTACGCAAACGCGCAAGCCGAAGCCAGAACCGGCACACTAACTGACAAGGGTCGCATCATGGATAGTATGACAATCATCGCGGTCGTATCGATCATCACCGCCGGTTTGGCCACAGGTGTCGGAACGATGATGCCGGCACTCGGCGAAGGGCGCGCGGTCGCGACCGCCCTCACGGCGCTGGCGCAACAGCCCGATGCGTCCGCCACAATCACGCGCACGCTGTTCGTCGGCCTGGCCATGATCGAATCGACTGCCATTTACTGCTTCGTCGTCTCCATGATTCTGATTTTCGCAAATCCATTCTGGAATCATGTCATCGCGCCGGTAGCTGGCAAATAGTCGTGCTAATCGACTGGTTCACCATTGGAGCGCAGGCGCTCAACTTCCTCATCCTCGTCTGGTTGATGAAGCGCTTCTTGTACACACCGATTCTCAACGCCATTGACGCGCGCGAGAAGCGGATTGCCGCGGAACTGGCCGATGCCGCTGCCAAGAAAGCCGAAGCGAAAAAGGAGCGCGACGATTTCCAGCACAAGAACGACCAGTTTGACCAGCAGCGCGCATCGCTGCTCACGAAAGCAACCGACGACGCGAATGCCCAACGCGAGCGGTTGCTCGATGACGCCCGAAAGGCTGTCAACGCTCTGAGCGCGAAGCGCGCCGATGCGCTGCGTAACGAAGCACAGCACCTGAGCGATGAGATCAGTCGCCGAACGCGGGAGGAAGTGTTCGCGATTGCGCGAAAGACGTTGACTGATCTGGCATCGGCGGGCCTCGAAGAACGGGCTGCAGACGTTTTCATTCGTCGCCTGCGGGCCATGGAGCCGGACACACGTGTGGAATTCGCTGATGCGCTCGGCAAGGTTGCCGGCCCGGTACTCGTAAGGAGCGCTTTCGACCTGCCGGTCGCGCAACAAACCGCAATTCAGACCGCACTCAACGAAACATTTTCGAGCGAATTTAACCTGCGGTTCGAGACTGCACCGGAATTGGTCAGCGGCATCGATCTCACCACGAACGGACACAAGCTGGCGTGGAGCATCGCCGATTACCTCGCTGGTATGCAAGCGGATATCGACGAACTGCTGAAAGTGAACGAGCAACCGGCCTCGTCGGCGCAAGTAGAAGCTGCAGTCGCGCACGGTACGTGAGCGCGATGCCAGAAAGTTTACAGAGCGTTTTTGATCGCACGTTCGCCGGAATCGATCAAGGGCGGAAAACATTTGCACCGAAATTCGTTCCGCACGAAATTGGCACCATCGTGAGCGTTTCTACCGGCATCGCACGAGTATCCGGCCTTCCCAATGCCGGCTTCGAGGAACTGCTCAAGTTTCCCGGCGATTTGTATGGAATCGCATTCAACGTTGACGAAACAGAAATCGGCGTTGTGTTGCTCGGCGAGTATCAGGATTTGCACGCCGGTGATGAAGTGCACCGCACCGGGCGAGTGATGGACGTGGCGGTTGGAGACGAATTGCTGGGTCGCGTGATTGATCCACTCGGCCGGCCCCTCGATGGCAACGGGCCCGTCACCGCCACCAAACGCCTTCCCATCGAACGTCCCGCCGCCGCCATCATGGACCGCGCACCGGTCACCGTGCCGCTACAGACTGGGCTCAAAGTTGTCGATGCGCTCATTCCCGTTGGCCGCGGGCAGCGTGAGTTGATTCTCGGCGATCGGCGTACCGGCAAAACCGCAATTGCCGTCGACACCATTATCAATCAGCGTGGATGCGATGTTGTCTGCGTGTACTGCGCGATTGGCCAACGCGCTTCGGCGGTTGCGAAAGTCGTGGCGGGTTTGCGAGAGAAGGGCGCCATGGAGTACACCGTCGTGGTCGTGACCGAGGGAAATGATCCGCCGGGTCTGGCGTTCATCGCGCCCTACGCCGCGACCAGTATCGCCGAACATTTCATGGAGGCCGGTCGGGATGTGCTTATCGTGTACGACGATCTCACGCATCACGCGCGCGCCTATCGCGAGCTTTCGTTGTTGCTCCGTCGTCCGCCCGGTCGCGAAGCGTTTCCGGGAGACATCTTCTACATCCATTCGCGACTGCTCGAGCGTGCTACGCACCTGCGCGACGACCTCGGCGGCGGCTCGCTCACGGCGTTGCCAATCATCGAGACCGAAGCGCAGAATATTTCTGCATATATCCCCACCAATCTGATTTCCATCACCGACGGACAGATCTATCTCTCGCCGTCGCTCTTTGAGCTCGGAGTGTTGCCGGCGGTTGATGTGGGCAAGTCTGTTTCGCGCGTTGGTGCAAAAGCGCAACTCGCCGCGTACCGCGCAGTGACCGGCAATCTGAAGCTCGCGTATGCGCAATTCGAAGAACGCGAAACGTTTTCACGGTTCGGTGCGCGGCTGGATGAAGAAGCCCGCAAGATCATCGAGCATGGACGTCGCATCCGCGCTTGCCTCGAGCAACCGGAATCCGCCCCGGTATCGGTAACCGAACAAATCGCGGTGTTGCTGGCGTTAAGTGCGGAGCTGTTTGACAAAGTACCGCTCGATCGAATGAAGGATGCTGAGCACGCGTTGCGCAAAGCCGTTGCAACAATTCCCGCAGAAGTCTCCGACCGCTTGCTCAGCGCCGACAAGTTGCGCGATGACGATCGCAGCGCAATCATCGAAATTGCCCGAAAGGCGCTTGCCGAATTTCAACCGCAACCACCCGCGGATAGTTCGGAGAACAAGTGACCAGGACGACGGCAAGTCTCAACCGGCAGATGGCGAGCGCTGGCGATTTGCAATCGGTGGTGCGCACCATGAAGGCGCTGGCTGCGTCAAGCATTGGGCAATACGAGAAGTCGGTGCAGGCGTTGGGTGACTACTACCACACGGTAGAACTGGCACTGAGTGTCTGCTTTCGAGCGCCGGGTACCGTGTCGTTGCTATCCGCGCAACCGGCACGCGCGGAGGGCGCTGCCGTCAGTGCGATTGTTTTCGGATCCGATCAAGGATTGGTGGGGCGTTTCAACGATGTGGTAGCGGACTACGCCGTTAAGGCCTTGCAATCCATAACCAACACACCGCAGGTGTGGGCCGTGGGCGAGCGAGTGCACGCGCGTTTGACAGACGCAGGAATTCAACCCATCGGTGTGTTCGTCGTCCCAAATTCCATTGAGGCCATCACACCGCTCGTTGGCAAGATTCTGCTGGCGCACGAGGCGCATCATGCAAGCGACGCGTCAGCGCAACTCCAGCTCTTCTACAACCGTCCCACTTCCGGCTCAGCGTACGAGCCCGTGAGTCAGCGCTTGCTTCCGCTGGACGCCGCATGGCTTCGTAAACTTGCCGCGATTCCATGGCCAACGACGATGTTGCCTGAGGTCATCGGCGCCAATGCACAAACCGTGCGCGCCCTCATTCGCGAATATCTCTTCGTCTCACTGTTCCGTGCGTCTGCCGAGTCGCTCGCGAGTGAAAACGCCAGCCGGCTCGCGGCGATGCAGCGTGCGGACAAGAACATCGACGATCTGCTCGAGAACCTTCAACACGCGTTTCACCGCTTGCGCCAGAGTCGTATCGACGAGGAACTGTTTGACGTGATTGCTGGGTTTGAAGCGTTGGGTGGAGCGCCTGGGCACCGGTAGCGGGATCCGCCGTTTGGTGCAAAAGTGGGCGCGCGACAAAATGCCGTCACCAAATCTCCGAAGGTATCGCTCTGTTTCAGGACGGTGACATTCACGAGTCATTCCGTACGCGCGTAAGCGCATCTTCAAGCATCTACGCGTGATCGCGCAGTAATTCAACACCTTGTCACCAGGGCGCCCAGGCCGGAGGCCGAAATGTCCGAAACCGTGATTGAAGCGCTTCTCCCCGCGGCGGCAGCACTGGTTCCGCCCCGAGTTGATCTCCTGTTGGTGGCGATAGACTCCTCCTCGGATCACACCGCGGCGCTGGCGTCCGCGCGATGGTTGTCCGAGGCCACAGAAGCGCGGGTGCAGGTGTTGACCGTGGCGCCGTTGGTGCTGGAGCTAGGTTCGGCGTACGGGTTGGTTCCGCTGGCCGCCGCGACACATCAACCGCAACGCGACGCCGCACTTGCCGCCGTCAAGAGGAAGGTGGTGAGCGTAGTCGGCGCAGAACGCCAGTGGCCGGTGCTCGTCGAGTTCGGAGAGCCCGTGCAAGTCATCGCACGAGCGGCCAGCACCAACAACGCGCAGCTCATCGTCGTCGAGCGCGCGCACCCCTCGCGAGCGGCGCGGTTCTTCGGACGTGATCTTGTGCCGCGCTTGCTGCAAGTGGGCGACACGCCCGTGTTCTCGGCGGTCCCCGGACAGGAATCACTGCCCAAGCGTGTGGTGATCGCAACGGATTTGAGCGCAATGAGCGACTACGCCGCGCAGACTGCCATGCCGTTCATCCCCCCTGATGCGACGATCTATGTCGTGAACGTGCGGCCACACGTGGACGCATTCGACAGCGCCTGGGAGAGCGACTCGTCGGTCGTAAATGGCGAGACGCGCGACGCCGCTTTGCAACGCGGGAGTGACGCCCTTGCACGCGACGGGACGACGATTGAAATGGTGTCACTCAACGGCGATGCGGCCGACGAAATTCTGAAGTTTGCGACGTCCCGCGACGCCGACCTCATCGTGACCGCCACACACGGCTACGGATTCTTTCGCAGGCTCGTGTTGGGCAGCGTTGCGACGCAGCTTCTGCGAACGGCGGCCTGCTCCGTGTTGTGCGTGCCCGGAAGCGCGCAGGTGCGCGCAGCAATGTTCGCGGCCAGCGCGCACGCCGTGAGCACGCGTTCGTACGATGCGGTCGAATGGGCAAGCGCGCTCGACGAATTCAGCAAGCGGAATACCGGACGGCATTGCACGATCGAAATTGACCAGGGCGACCTGGGAGCGCAGCTGGCGGGCACCAACTTGCCGTTCGTCGGTGCGGTGTACGAACCGCACGGCAACGTTGCTGAGCTCATGTTTGGTGAAACCGTGCTGGTCGGACGGCATCGCACTAGCTCCGTCAGCGATGTGAGCGACATCTCCATCGCGACTGATGAAAACGGAGAGGACCGTTCCTTGCGCATCGTCAACCCGCGAGGTCAGACCCTGCTGATCTTCTCGAGCGACGCAGGGGTCGCGAACGACGCAGCCTCCGATTGAGTGCGGCGACCTCACACCGAACGGTGCGCCCTTTGGAAGAACTGAGACCTGGTATCGACAAGCCCATGCGAAGCCAGTACGTCGTTGGTGTACTGGTAATTCTTGTGCTCACCCTTGTCGCGTATTTACTGCGGCGCTAACCGTCATCACGGCAGCGGTTCGCACAACTGAGGTGTGTTGTGGTTACTCGAAGAGAATTCACGTGCTCCGTTGCGGCAGCGGGCGCGCTGGTCGTGCTACCGTCCTGCTCGGCCGGGCCAGATGACGAAAAGTATCTCGCAGCAGTGCGGACCACCTGGCGGCACACAAACGGCAAGCTGGATGATTCGGTGGCGGTCCAGCGTGAACTGGTGCGGTACGCGACGCTCGCTCCGTCAAGTCACAACACGCAATGCTGGAAGTTTCGGATTGAAGGTGACGCCATTTCCGTTGTGCCGGATTTCGCACGCCGATGCCCCGCCGTTGATCCGGATGACCATCACCTGTTCGTTTCGCTGGGCTGCGCCGCGGAAAACCTGGCACAAGCCGCACTGGCCAATGGTTTGCACAGCGAGGCTGCCGTTCTCTCGTCCGCGGAGGGTGGCGTCCGAATTTCCCTTCTGGCGACGAAGCCCGTTACGACACCCTTGTTTCAGGCTATCCCCGAGCGCCAGTGCACGCGGGCTGACTACGACGGAAGATCAATTTCTGCGGAGGAACTGCGAATGCTGGAGGCCGCCGGTGCCGGAACCGGCGTGCAAATGATGCTGTTCACGCAAGCGGCCGATCTCGAGAACGTTCTCGAATTTGTTGTGCAAGCCAATACCGCACAAATGGACGATGGCGCATTCGTCCATGAACTGAAAGAGTGGATCCGATTCAATGCCCGCGAGGCTATGCGAACCAACGACGGCTTGCACTCAACCACCACCGGCAATCCAGCCGTTCCGTCGTGGTTAGGGAGAGCGGGCTTCAAAATGTTCTTTCGAACGAAGAGCGAAAACGACAAGTACGCAAAACAAGTGCGCAACTCGGCGGGTGTTGCGGTGTTCATCGCGGAGGTCGCGGACCATGCTCACTGGATCGAGGTGGGACGCAGCTATGAACGTTTCGCACTGCAAGCGACAGCATTGGGCATTCGCAACGCCTTTCTCAATCAGCCGGTGGAAATGCCAGCGGTGCGGTCGCAATTCGCCACGTACCTCGGTGTCGCAGGGCGCCGACCCGATCTCGTCGTTCGGTTCGGTCGCGGACCTCGGATGCCACAATCGCTATGCCGGCCTGTGCAGCAGGTGCTGGTGTGATAACCGCGCCGTTGCGGCGGTTCTTTTTCTGGGTGATTGGGCTGTCGGTACCATTTTACGTGTTGGGTGCGTTTGGTCTTCGTTTGCCCGGCTTCCCGATACTCCCACTCGGCGCACTCATGGCATTCGTGCCGATGCTTGCGGCGCTGATTGTTGTGTGTCGAGGCGAGGGTGTTGACGGTGCGAAGGCGTTACTCAAAAGCGCAGGTGATTTGCGTCCGCCGACTATGCCATCCGCCGCGATCTGTGCGACGAGGCGATACGTCTTGGCACACTGTTGACCGGACATCCCGTCGGAGACAATCCGGAAAGGTTTGCGCTCCGGGCGCTGGTGCATTTGCATGTCGCTCGATTGTGCGCGCATGGATAGCAGCGGCTGCCTCCTGCTGCTGGAAGACCAGGACCGGGAGCGTTGGGATCAACAATAGATTCGGCCGCGATTGTCCCGGTTGGCGAGGTCTGCGCGCGGCGATGTCTACTCACGGTATCACGCAGACGCCGGCATCGCGGCCAAACATTGTCGGGCCCCGACATTCCAAGACACCTGCTGGGAAAGAATAGAATCGGCATACGCAACCCTTGAGCAGATTGCCCCTGCGCCGTTGCACCGATTGAACCGTGCCGTCGCAATGTCGGAATGGCGCGGAGCGACAATCGGATTACAGCTGTTGAACGGATTCGAGGCGCCGACCTGGCTGAGTGATGCTTATACGTGGGCCGCCGTGCTGAGCGATTTGCATCGTCGTGCTGGACACACCGAGATCGCGATACGTCACTGTGAGTTGGCGCTAAGTGGCGCGCAAAACGCTGCGGTGCGGCGGTTACTCGAGCGGCGCGTGAGAGCGTTCGAGGTAGCACCCCGAACCTGAAACAGCTGTGGTGCAATTCTGACTTGAATTAAAAGGCACTCTTGGGCTGTTTGTTTGGCTGGATCATCGCGCAACAGAGAACGTCGGCCCGGCGCAGCTTGCCGACGGAACGGAGCTTGTCCACATCGGAAAACCGCTCCGGCCAGAGTTTGCCGCTTGGCGATACGACAATCAGTTTGCGCGGCGCTACAGAAAAGAGATTGCGCTTGGAGCGGGAAGCGCGGTAGCTGCGAACTTGCTCCCGGTGTTTAGCAATTGGCACCTTCCTGCAAGGACGACCGCTCGTCGGCGCCATTGCACCGACGCTCTCAGTGCTCTCGCAATCCAAAAACGCCTTCGGTGACAGCTGGGTTCGAGACCAAAAGTCGAGTCTCCGCCAGCCCCCCAAAAAAGCCGAGCTTGTACTAGTCGTGATGTCGAACTCGTTGGTGAGCGGACGAATCGACAATCCAATGGCTTACTATATGGCTTACTACAAAAAAGACGCCCACCGATTGCTCGCTGGGCGTTTCTTCGTCTGTGTCCGTGTTTTTCACTCTTACTGCATCAACAGGCTATTCAATCGGGGCGAC
The DNA here is from genome assembly GCA_040004455.1 of Gemmatimonadaceae bacterium. Classification (GTDB taxonomy): domain Bacteria; phylum Gemmatimonadota; class Gemmatimonadetes; order Gemmatimonadales; family Gemmatimonadaceae; genus Gemmatimonas. The sequence continues at coordinate 4,590 of JBDUAX010000001.1, read as the reverse complement.
TGGATTCGAACCAGCGACCTCCTGCTCCCGAAGCAGCCAATCGCGTCGCGCAGGCCAGAACGAGCGTTATTGAGACGTATCCATCCCGCGGGGGATACGTCTGGCACGGTATCGCTCATCCGTTCACAGCTTCCTGCGTGCCTTCCACCGTTTCTTAGGACTGATCGGCAAACGCGCCGACGGCTCCGCCTTCCGAGAGCACTTCGTCGTTTTCGATCTGGTGACCGTCCTGCCAGCACAAGCGTCCCGAGCTGACGTCTTTTTCGTATAGATACCGGAGGCGCACCGTGACGAAGGGGAAGGCGCGCGAGAGTCGCGCACACCATTCAATGCTGGGACCCACCTGCAATGTTTCCCAATACACCCACACGCTGGCACCATCATCGACGGGGCGGATCTTCTGCCGGAACCGGGTCATCGTGTGCAACGGCGCTTGGTAGCCTTCCAGATCAAAGATACCCATCGAGTCTTCCACCAAGGCAATTTCCATGATTGTCTCACGATCATAGCCCGAACCGGCGACTTCAAGCACCATCTGATGAGAATTTGACATCGGTAACATTCGAACCTCGGGTTGGGGAAGAAACGGATCAAGCGAGTGGCTATGCGTGATGATCGAAGTCCGGCGGAACATCGATTCAGTGTCCTTCCCAGAGGTTAGGGGGAGCAGGGAGCTTTGCGCCGCTCGTTCCTGTTTTGCTGCTGTTGGCCGGGGAGGCAGCATCGCCAATAAGCGCAATCAATGTGATTTGACCTTGGCACTGGCTCATTGCGAACGACGCCCATCGGCGAAGACCGATGGACGTCGTTGAAAACTCACAGCATCAACCCCGATATCAGCGGAGCGCTTGGATTCGAATCAACGATCTCCGACAATCCCAGTGAAGCACGTCGGCGTATGGCCAAAGCGAAGAATCGGAAGAAGCGCGCGCACGCTGTTCACACCCGCTCCAGCGGGTCATTCGTTCCGGCGTCCTGCGGCGTGTACGTCTTTTGCATCAGATCGTAGAACTCGTCGGTGACCCGTTCGAATGCCGATGGATCGGTGATCAGATCCACGTCTTCGATGACCTCGCCGGCTTTCCAACCCAGGCGCCCTGAGCCCAGGTCGTTCTCGTAGAGATACTGGACCCGCACGGTGATGGCAGGAAAGGCGCGTGACAACCGCTCACACCACCAGAGGTTCGGACCCCTCCGCAACACGTCCCAGTACACCCACAGGGTCGTGCCGTCGTCGTGGTACCGATTCTTCCACGGGAAGTCAGCCAACCGCTCCAGCGTCGTCAACCGGCCCTCACGATCAATGAGGCCCGGCGATTCCTCCAGGCACACGGCATAGACGACCTTGTCGCGATCGGCGGCCGGACCCACGATTTCCATCACGTGCTCACAAGAATTTGCCATCAGAAAAACGAACCTCGGTGAAGTGAGAAGGACGCGTGATGCGGACGGCCATGCTGATCGTTGAGCTATCGAAAGCTTTGCTTTCCATCACCCGAGCACCGGTCGTGGCACGCAGCGCGGAAGTCACCTAGCGACTCCGGAGAGAGCGTAGGGGAGGCCGTCAGGTTTGGCTTGTCTTCCTGGGACTCCAATTGCAGACGGCGGCATAAATGGTCCGAAATGCGCACTGACTTGATGAATTGACGCCACCGTCAATGCCCTGTCGTGACCCTTCGATAGGTGTTCGGACAGACAGACAGCTCACAAACGGGATACCATCGCTCGTCGCGCACCAACTGACTCACCGAGGCGGGATCAGGCTTCGGACCTAGTCATGATGATTCGGGCTTCGGCGTGATCAGATCGCAGGTCGTTCAATCACGGCATTCGTTTAGCAGCAGCGATGCACCCTTTCGGCTGAAATGCTGTGCGGACCGGTCCGCGTACCGTGCCCGCCCTACGCTCGGGGGGTCTCGCCAATCCGGCGGGGCTTCACCCCGACCCCAACCCCATGATCCAAGACAGAATCCCCCTGACCCATTGCTCGCTGCGCGACTTCCTCGCGGCGGCAGCAATGTCGAAACGCACGTTCTTTGTGAACTACCGGAAAGCGCCGGCTTACGCGGCGCTCCTCGATATTCGGACGGATCGCCTGCACCGCCTCTGGATCGCCCGCGAAGCGGCAGGGATCATCCGCGCCGAACGCCCGACCAAAGAAACGCACGGCAACCGCGGGAAGTGCGCGGTGCGCGTCTGCCGCCACTGCGGGCACGGCGGCCATCCGCGCCACACGTACTGCCGGGGGTGTGGCGAGTCGTTCTAGACCGCCGAACCTCGCTGCGCAAACGGCCCCACCGGATTCGGTGGGGCCGTTTGCCATTCGAAGACCTCAAAGTGAGGAGATTGTCGCCAACCATCCTGCTGTATCCAAGCGATGCTGGCTCTGTCAGTGTCGCACTTTTAAGGAGCGAGCGGAGACGGCAATACGGGGCGACTGTCACTGGGGGATATGCCCCGCGTCGCTGACGTACGCTTTCAACGCACTGGGTCGCGCAGGTTGGTGGGTAGCGATCAGCAAGCAACCAGGATGGCTCGTCGCGCAGGACAACGAAAATGGACGTGCGTGAAATTGAGCCAACGCTCAACGATTCTTTGCGCCAGCGGCGCACCACGCGCCTCCGCCCTAAGCTCTGCACGAACGCCCAATCGGGCGCTCAGACACGCGGAACCGCCGCGGCACTTCTCCCCCTTTCTTATGACTATCCGCTCGATTCCCGCTTGCGCCTTCACTTCAAAGGACATGTTTGACCTGGTTCAGGCGCTGCGCGGCCTTCCGGCCCGTCCGGACGCCACGCACGGCCAGACGAACTTCGGTTGGTTGATGGAGCAGCACCTCCTCGCCATGAACTTCACCGTACCAGCTGCACTGGCCATTGCACATGCAGCTTGTGTCTGGTTCCCTGGCATGGTGGCAGACGTACTGGCGCTGCCTTCTATGGTCGAGGACGTGCTCCAGAACGCGAACAACCGAAAGTTCCTGCGCCTGTCTATCAAAAACGGCAAGAAGCTCGTCGCATCGTTGCAGATGATGTCGCCGACGCAACTGTCGGCTGTTGTCAGTGCCGCCAGGCAAGCCAACTCGTTAGTCGACACGTCGGAGACTTGTTTGGGCTTGGTCGACGCGCTCCGAGCCGTTCACCTCGTGTCGACCAAAAACTGAGCGCCGAGTACGCCCGCCCGACGAAGGTATGCACGGCGCGACAGTGCCCCCAACATTCCGGAACGGCCCTTCTTCGCTTTTAGCTTCACCGCTAGGGACGCCGAGTGCCGGCATGCATCCCGCTGCTGTCTTTCCAGGTACGCTTGGCATATCGGAATTACGAGACCCGAATCCGAGGGCGATGGGCCGTGCCGGCTACCCACGACGACCGCAATCGACGAGCAACACGAATCGAACCGCGGAGGGAGGCAAATTGAACTGAGGAGGGAGGTGAATTGAACTGAGGAGGGACCCCAGCACGTCTAAGCCCTCCACGTAACACCAAGCTCTCCAAGGAGATACGTCCCTTCCAGCGACTCCATTGGACTGCTTACTCGCCGCCGTAGAGTCGTTCGAGTCCCACCAGCTCGATGTCGGCGCGGGCAGCGGCCAGACGCTTGAGGTCCGCCGTGAATGCGGGTGCGAAGAACAGGAGGCGAGCGCTTGCGGCGTTCGGTCCGAGCGCTGAGCGCGCTTGCTCGAGGTGGTGCAGATGTCCCGCGCCTACGGTCTCGCCCGATTTCACCTCCCCAATGGCGAGCACGGGGCGGTTGGCAGGTTCGGCACCGCCACGGTCGGCGGCGACCAGTACGTCCAGCTCATGCTCGACGCCGCCAATGATGGCGCTGGACGGACCGACGTGGTCCGGATCGCCGCCCAAGGTTTCCGGCGTGGCAAACCGGCGCACCCACGTTCGTGCTTGTTCCTCGAAAACGGGTCCGCGGACGCGGGCGTCAAAGACGGCTGCGAGCCGGCGGTCCCATGTGGCGCGTGGGTTGCGCTCCCGGAGGGCCGTCGCGTGAGGCTCGAGCACTGCGTAGTGGAACTGCAGAAACGAGTCGCCGAGGGCGTACAGGGGCCGCCGCGCCCGCACGGGGTCCTCGTGGCGGATGACGAAGCCGGCGGCAACGAGGCGCTTGAGCGCCGGGTCGAGATTTGACACTTGGCGGCGGAGCTGGTTGGCGATAGTTCCAGCCGTGACTGCACCATTTGCGATTACACCAAGAATGCTTCGATGGAGCGTCTGGCTCGCGGCGGTAAGGGTCGGGTCCTCCGCGAGGAGGGTCGTGGCTTCGTGGTGCAGGGTGGCCGCGGGGGACAACACACGCTCGGCGATCCACCTTGGGAAGTCGTCAAGGGTGCGTGGTAAGTCGCCATCAACCATATCGGTGGCGTATCCGACGACACCTCCAATAACGGCGAAGACGCGGGCGGCGAGTGTTAGATCGGGTTCTTTGCCGAGCGTACTCGCCGCTTCGCGATAGTCAAACGGGTGCATCACCAATTCAAGGCCCGCTCGCCCTCGAAGCGGCGCCTGGCCGTCGGTGAGCTTACGCATCATGGCGATAGCGGAGCCGCACAAGATGAGTCGGGCCCGACCGCCCGCA
>JBDUAX010000456.1:0-3820 GCA_040004455.1 Gemmatimonadaceae bacterium | reverse complement strand
CTTCATTCAATTCCGCCCGTCCGCGTTGATACGCGGCAAAGGCCTGCGGATTTTCCGTAAAGCGACGCGCCAGCCGCGTGCGATCGGCAGGGTCCAGCGCGACTTCCATCGCTTTGGCGACGTCGCCCGCGATGATGCCTTGCGCAGTAAACGGATCGTCAGGTGTGATGAGGGATGACGCGCCCGTCCATTTGATCACTCCCGACTTCGCATCGATCAAACTTGGTGTGACTTGCGCACGCAACTTGCCGGCGGCGTCCTTCGCCCAACGCACCACGCCTTGCAGGAGGTATTGCACGCCCAGCTCATCGCCGATTTGACGTGAAGGCTTCGAGGTTTGCCGGTATTGCATCGCGCTGCGCCGATCGATAACGCCCAGCGACGAGAGTGCGCTCAATTTGGACGTCACCGCATCCGTCAGGCCATCGGTGAAAATGGCTTGTTCGTCTGCGCCGATATTCTCGAATGGCAACACGGCGAGCATGATGGGCGTGGCCGCTGCGTTGCCTGATGCAACACCATCACCACCTCGCTTCATCCACAGCGTTGTGACGAGTGCAATCAGCGCGACTACGCTCACACCAATCGCAGCGGACTTCTTGCGCGCATGTCGAGGTATCACGACCGTCGACGTCGACGACAGTGCGCTCACCAGCTCCGCCGCCGACGTCGGGCGATCGGCCGGATCTTTCGCGAGGCATCGCATCACTAACGACACCACAGCGCTCGACACACCGCCCGCGCTTGTCACCAACGCACTCGGCATCTCACTGAAATGCGCCGCCATTAAGAGCTGCGGGGTTGGCCTGCTCGCGAACGGATGCTTTCCAGACAACAACTCATAAGCAACCACTCCCCATGCATAAATATCCGCGCGTTGATCGGTCGCGGGATCACCAGCGGCCTGCTCGGGTGCCATGTACGCAGGCGTGCCGATGGATGCACCAGTTCGCGTTAAACCAACGCTCGCACTCCCATCTGCCAACGTGCGTGAAATCTCGATCGCCTTTGCAATACCAAAATCAGTTACAACGGCTGTCCCATTGGACAGCAATATGTTTTCAGGCTTGATGTCACGATGCACAACGTGACGCGAATGCGCGTACGTCAACGCTTTTGCGACATCGCGCAATACTGACAATGCTTCTTCATTCGAGATAGCGCCCACCTGCATGCGCGTGCGCAGATTCTCACCGCCAACAAATGGCATCGTATAAAACGGCAATCCGTCGGCAGTGCTCCCGGCAGTCAACACCGGCACGATGTGCGGATCCTGCAAACCCGCCGCCAGGCGAATCTCTCGCGTAAAACGCTCGACACTCAATCCCTCAATCATTTCGGGGGCGAGTACCTTCACCACAACATCCCGACCCAACGCTTCATCGCGACCAACAAACACGCGCGACATTCCGCCGCCACCCAACTCACGCCCAAGCGTGAAATTACTGCCAACGGCAGTCTGTAATGCACGGCGCAACGAATCGGACACGGGCCCCTCGACATGTTTCAGCAGCGGATACGCGAACGTACGACCTTAAACTCACTTCGTAAACTCCCGTTGCGGGCGGAAAGACTAATCAGATGCGACAGTGCGCGCGGACATTGCGGATCGTGGCGTTCATCCCGCAGGCGTCAGCCATCGATCAGATCCTGTCACTCCGTGGCAATTTTCCGTGTGGCCGCCACCGGCGCTCACCGACCTTGCTGGCGGCGCCGGAATCAGCGTTCCGACGGCGTGCCTTATCGCGGGTCTGGCTTGCTATTGAGTACGGTTCTCGCGACCGCTGCGACGGCAATGAGCTCCGTGAGCGCCGTGATGAACAGTCTCCGCTTGTGCAGCTTCCGCATAACCTGATCACAGGACGCCACGACCACATGGCGACGAGAATGGCGACGAAGGAACTGCCCGTGTTACAGGCGCACTGTGAATGCGTGGGCGAGGATGCGAGTCGAAAGGTGGTCGCGATTCGAAAAATCAATCGCACGGTTAAAAAAGCGTGCGAAAATGACGACGACGAGGAGGGGCGTCATAATACCGTTCGCCACACCGGGTGTCGATGCCGGATGATCGCTTTTGCTAAAGCGTTATTCGAATTGCATCGCGCGAGGCGCGCGCGATACGCCGAGCTTCATCGATACTTGCGGCGCGTGCAAGCGTGACGCCCATGCGACGATGACCACTCACTTCCGGTTTCCCAAACAGACGAAGCTGCGTGCCAGGTACCGCAAGTGCTTCGTCGAGACCATCGAAGCGGACGTTGTTTGATTGTCCTGTTACGAGCAATGCGCACGAGGCAGACGGCCCGAATTGTTCAATGGCGGGAATCGGTAATCCGAGTAACGCTCGCGCGTGCAGTGCAAACTCGCTCAAGTCCTGCGAAATGATCGTCACAAGCCCCGTATCATGCGGGCGCGGTGACACTTCACTGAAAAATACTTCGTCCTGTTTGACAAATAGTTCAACACCAAACACGCCGCGTCCGCCAAGTGCGTCAGTCACACGCTGTGCAATGTCACACGCTCGCCCAATTGCCAATGACGACATGGGATGTGGTTGCCATGACTCGCGATAATCTCCGTCAACTTGCAGATGTCCAATGGGCGCGCAGAACGACGTACCCTTGCTGTGTCGCACCGTGAGCAACGTTATTTCATAATCAAAGTCAATGAACCCTTCGACAATGACGCGACCACCACCCGCACGGCCACCCTCTTGTGCGTAGTGCCAGGCTTTGCCGATGTCACCGTTTGTGCGGACAACACTCTGCCCTTTCCCCGACGAACTCATGATCGGTTTGACGACGCACGGAAATCCAATTTTGCCAACCGCGTCGCGAAACGTCTCGATGTCCTGCGCAAACACATACGGAGATGTTGGAATTCCCAACGCCTCGCTCGCGAGTCGTCGAATACCTTCGCGATTCATGGTGAGGTGTGCAGCGCGCGCCGTCGGAATGACGGTGTAACCCTCCTCCTCGAGCTCCATCAGCACGCGCGTTGCTATCGCCTCGATTTCCGGAACGATGTAGTGCGGCTTTTCCAGTTCGATGATCCGTCGCAGCTCACGTTCGTCGAGCATGTTGATGACGTGCGAACGATGCGCCACCTGCATGGCGGGAGCGTTCGCATATCGGTCAACGGCAATTGTCTCGACGCCCAAACGTTGCAGTTCGAGAATGACTTCTTTGCCAAGTTCTCCCGAGCCGCAGAGGAGAACTTTTGTTGCGCCCGGTGATAGCGGTGTTCCGATTTGTGTCATTGCGGGAAGTCAACGCAATGCGGCAAGCTCGGTCAATGCACGATTACTGTAGCCGGTTGCGTTTCATCCGCCCGCCGCCGGTTGCCACAATTCGACCTTGTTTCCTTCGGGATCGATGACCCACGCAAACTTGCCGTACTCGGAGTCATCAATTTTGTCGAGCACGTTGCAGCCTTCCTCTTTGAGCGCCGCGACCAAAGCGTAGAGATCTTCAACGCGGTAGTTGACCATGAACGAGGCTTCGCTTGGAGCAAACTTTTTGCTGGTCTCCGGAGCAATCAGCCACGCGGTCGTGCCGCCTGTGGGTTTGCCATCTGAATCGACCCAGTCGAAGCCAGCACCGCCCCACGACTGCACATCGATACCGAGGTGACGCTTGTACCACGCGTGCAGCGCGGGCGCATCCTTTGCCTTGAAAAAGACGCCGCCGATGCCAGTGACTCGCTTCATGTGAAACTCCGATGTGCGGTGGTTGGGGGTGGCGTTTCTTCTGCGGCCTAACGATCAGCTGCAAGCACGCTACAACCGTTGCGGCGACGCCTCATCCGAAGAGTGCTTGTC
>JBDUAX010000455.1:0-3829 GCA_040004455.1 Gemmatimonadaceae bacterium | reverse complement strand
GTGCCTTTCGCAACGCGCGCGAAAAGTTCGCCAGTGGACGGATCATACACATCGATCACGCCGCCATCTGATGCGGCGCTTTTCGCGCCATCGATGATCAACCCTTCAACTGCAGAATCTGTCGCCGCTGCCTTGAGTGTCATTTGGCTGTTGTTGTGTCGGTTCTAGCGTGACAATTGCTCTACGCGCCGATGTACGCCGTCTTCACGACTGTGTAGAACTCTTTCGCGTACGCACCCTGCTCGCGCGGACCATAACTCGATTGCTTGCGTCCACCGAACGGAACGTGGTAGTCGAGACCCGCAGTTGGCAGGTTCACCATCACGAGCCCGCTCTCCGAATTTCGTTTGAAGTGGCTCGCGTGCTTGAGCGAAGTGGTGACAATGCCCGCTGATAATCCAAACGGTGTGGCATTCGCGACGGCGAGCGCTTCTTCGTAGTCGCGCACGCGAATCACCGCCGCAACCGGGCCGAAAATTTCTTCCTGGTTGATGCGCATCTCCTGCGCGGAATCAGTGAAGATTGCCGGCGCCATGTAATACCCGTCGGTGTCGCGCTTTAACCGTTCGCCACCGTACACGAGTTTTGCGCCTTCGCGCTTGCCGATCTCGATGTACTCGAGATTTTTCTGAAGCTGCTTGTCGTCAACCACCGGCCCCATCTCGGTTCCGGGTTTGAGCGCGTCGTCAACGACGAGTCGTTTCAGGCGTTCGACGACGGCTTGCACGAACTCATCGTGAATAGCGTCAGTGACGATGATTCGACTCGAGGCAGTGCATCGTTGCCCGGCTTGGAAGTAGGCGCCGTTCACCGCCACGTTGACCGCCGTCGATATGTCCGCGTCGTCCAGCACGATGAGCGGATTCTTACCACCCATTTCCAATTGTACGCGCGCACCATTTGCGACCGCCGCAGCAGCAACGCCCGGGCCGACGTCTCGCGACCCGGTAAAGCTCACTGCATCGATTCCATGTGCCGACGCGAGCGCGGGCCCAAGTTGTGAACCGGGTCCCATTACGAGGTTGAGCACGCCCTTGGGGAGCCCCGCACGCTGCACGATGTCCGCCAACGCCCACGGCGACGCCGGCACCAACTCGGCAGGTTTAAACACAACGCAATTTCCGAATGCCAACGCCGGCGCGATTTTCCACGCGGGAATCGCGACCGGAAAATTCCACGGGGTAATCGCGGCGATGACGCCGACGGGTTCGCGAGTTACTTCAATCTCAATACCTGGGCGAACGGAGTCGAGTTTGTCGCCAGTTTGCCGGAGCGCTTCGCCTGCGAAGTATTTGAAGATGTAGCCGGCGCGCCCCGCTTCACCGATGCCGTCGGCGAGTGGCTTGCCTTGCTCGCGCGCGAGGAGTTGTCCGAGTTCTTCCTTGCGCGCGAGTATCTCCGTGCCCGCGCGATCGAGAATGTCGAATCGCTCCTGCGGGGTAGTTCGCGACCATTTCACAAACGCCTCGCGCGCTGTAGCAATTGCATGATCAACGTCGCTCGTCGTACCGCGCGCAAACTCGCCGACGACGTCCTTCAGGTTTGATGGATTGACATCACGTGACCACTCCGCTGAATCGACGCGTTGGCCGTTGATGAGATTTGGAAAGGTTGTTGTCATTGCGCTCAAGACTTGTTGGTTGCGGAAAAACGTGGCTTCTCGATGTCGGCAAGATCGCAAACGACATCAACCATCGCGGAAAAATCCTTTCCGCCGTGGCCCTGCGCTCGTGCAAGCGTGTACGCCTCGCGCGCGACGGCCGCGATTGGCACGGGAACCTTCGCGTGATGCGCCGCTTCGACGATGAGTGAAAGATCTTTGTGCGCGAGGTCTATTGTAAAACCCGGCTCGATGTCACCGGTAAAGACTTTGCTGGCCCACGCGATCTTAAGTTGACCGTTTGTCGCGGTCGTACCGTGAATCACGTTGAGCGTCGTCTCCAACGACAGGCCAAAACGCTGCGAAAGCGCAATCGCCTCGGCGTTCATCTGGCAGGATACAATGGCGAGAAAGTTGTTGATCAATTTTGTCCGCATGCCATGACCGACGGCACCACAATGATGAATCGTGGTGCCCATGCACTCGAGCAGTGGCTTCACTCGGGCGAACGCGTCATCACTCGCGCCAACCATGAACAACGACTCACCTCGTGCGGCGTGGCTCGCGAGCCGACCGACTGGCGCATCAACAAAGCCGATGTCTCGTTCGGCTGCGGCGGATGCGAGGCGATCTGTGACGCGTGGATCAATTGTGCTCATGTCGACGATGATACTTCCGCGCTTCATGTGCGCGAGAAGTCCGTCCGCGCCGGCAATCACGCGCTCGACGATTGGAGAGTCGGGCAGCATCGTGAACACGACGCTCGATTGCGTTGCGACATCGGCAATGCTCGCGGCGGCCATGGCACCGATTGACGCGAGATCTTGCACGGGTGTCGGGTTCACATCATAGACGACGAGATGAGATCCGTTGCGCGCGAGGTTCGTGGCCATGGGGCGGCCCATTTTGCCGAGGCCGATGAAGCCGATTGACTCCATGAGATTTCCGTGTTGGAAGAGAGAACGTTGACGATGCCGTCGGAAGCACTACTGCAGAACTGGACCGCGTCGATTTAACGCTTTGAATTGCCGGAAGGAATTGGCACTCAGCCGCGCAGCACGCGCATTGTTTCAGGATAACTGGCGGGATCGATCACCGCCTCGATGAGCGCCGGTCCGTCTGTTGTTTCGGATTCGGTCAGGCAGTGCGTCAGCTCTTCGTCGTCATGCGCGCGCCAAGCGGGAATACCGAAAGTTTTCGCGGCTGCTAACCAGTCAACGCCATCGAGCGACATGCCGACTGCAGGGTAGCCAAGCTTTTCCTGTTTGATGCGAATGAGCGAAAGTGAGCGATCGTTGAACACGATGGTCGTGACCTTGAGACGTTCGCGTGCGGCGGTGCCGAGTTCGGCGAGGCACATCAGCAGGCCGCCGTCGCCGGTGAGTGCAACGACGCGGCGCGTTCGGTCGAGCAGCGCTGCGCCAATGGCGGACGGCAGTGCGAAGCCCATGGTCGAGAGTCCGTTGGAGATGAGAATCTGGCGCGGGCGGCGCGCGGGCCAGAGCGCCATGATGGGAAACATGTGCGCGCCGGCGTCGACCGTGAGTTGAATGTCAGGTCCCATGATTCGTGCGGCCACATCGACAACTTGCCATGGCGCCCAACCCTTTGCGTTGGTGATGGTGCTCGCATTCGCATTCGCGTTTGTGATGGTGCTCGTGCTCGCATTCGTGCTGTTGTCCGTGTCCGTGCGCGTGGACGTGAACTGGACACGCATGGCGTCGCGCTGTCTGCGCACGTGTTCGCGAATATCTATTTTGCTCCACTCGTTGGATGACAGAAGAAATGCGCCGATGGCGCTAAGCAGATCGGGAAGATCACCAATAAGAGACGAAGCGATTGGCACATGGCGCTGGTCGAGTTGCCAGCGGTTCAGCATGACAACGGGAGCGCAATAGTCCCAGGGGCGTGGCAGAAATTCGATAGGATCGAGGCCGACGCCGATGATCAGATCCGCGCTCTCGACGATGGGCCGTTCCAACGCGCCGTGCGTGAAAACGCCGCCAAAGAGCGGATGCTCATCCGGAATTACGCCCTTGGCTTTGTAGGTGACGAGCGCGGGAATGTCGTGAGTCTCGCACAGTTTCCGAAGCGCGTCGGCATCGCGCGCGTCGCGAACGCCAAGGCCGGCGATGATGATGGGGCGACGCGCGTTGGCGAGCAGCGTGCGGGCGATGTTGAGATCGGGCGCCGCCGAGTGCGTTGAAGTTGCTGGTGTTGATGCTGTTG
>JBDUAX010000454.1:0-3833 GCA_040004455.1 Gemmatimonadaceae bacterium | reverse complement strand
CGGGATGATTTAGTTCGCGATTGCTGAACTGTGAGTGCGGCGGCGCGTTGCATGACGTCGTAAATTTTCGCGGAGCGATCTTTGAACGACTGCAGTTGCATTCAGATGAACACGGACCAATAGCGGAGCGAGTGATGGCAGTTAAACAGGGTTGGACCGGACGCGTGTTTGAAGACTTCACAGTTGGCGACGTATATGAGCATCCACTTGGGCGCACACTGCTCGCCGCCGACAACACGTGGTTCACGTTGCTTACGCAGAACACTAATCCCATTCATTTCGACAACGTGTGGTCGGCACAGACGGAATTCAAAAAGCCGCTGATGAATTCGTGTCTCGTTCTGTCGCTGGTCACCGGTCAGTCAGTAACCGATCTCTCCCAAAACGTCATGGCCAACCTCGGCTGGGATGAGGTGCGGCTTCCGCATCCGGTTTTCGAGGGAGATACGATTTATTCGCGTTCTGAAATTCTTGAAGCCCGTGAATCGGCATCGCGAAAGAACGTCGGCATTGTGAAGGCGCGGACGACTGGATTCAATCAACACGGCACAGTGGTCATTGAATTCCTGCGCACGTTCATGGTTTTCCGGCGTGGTCATGTGCCGGTGATTGCGCGCGTTGCAGCGAAAGCTTCCGACGCGAAAACGTCTTAATGACAACGAATACAGCAGCAATGAAATGAAATTGAAAGCGAGCGCATAAACGGCTGTCTTGCAAACGGAATATTGGGTTTCGTCCTCGCGTGGTCGCGACTTCACCGGGACGAACTCCGCAATAGCTGGAATCGCGCTCGCGTTGGCGAACCCCTCGACCACATTGAACCGCTGTTGTAACCATGAACTACGACGTCATCCAGGCGCGGTACGTAGATGGCTATAAAATCCGGCCCCGCTTTCGTGACGGGACCACCGGCGAACTCGACCTGCGCTCGGCGCTTAATGGTCCGGTTTTTAAGCCACTGATCAACGTCAATTATTTCAAGCGATTTGGAATTCATGAAGTATTTCACACGCTGGTCTGGCCGAATGGCGCGGAAATCGCACCCAAGTACCTCTACGAGCACAGTCGAAAAACCGCGTGAATGCACAAATTCGGAACGACGATTCACTTGATCCACACGACCATTGCTCATCGCACATTACCGTGGTAATGTACAATATGGGTCTACCACGATCGAAACTGACATCGCAGGGCCAGGTCTCAATCCCCGCCGAAATCCGTCGAAAACTGGGCCTCGACCCGGGCGCCGTGGTGGAATGGGACGAGGAAGCGGACGGACGCATCAGCCTCCGGCGGGCAGGCCGTTTTACGTCCGAGGACGTGCATCGGGCGCTCTTCGCAGAACCGCCCGTCAAAGCCACTACGCTGGCCGAGCTGGACCAGGGCATTCGTCGCCATATGCAAACGCGTCGTGCGCGCCGCTGACACCAATGTGTTGGTGCGGCTTATCGCGCGCGATGACGCCAAACAGGTGGCCGCCGCCGAGCATTTCGTCGCGGCCGGTGCGTGGATCTCGCACCTCGTGCTCGCCGAAACGACTTGGGTGCTTGAGAGTGTGTTCGATTTGGGCCGGCGCGAAATCGCCACTGCCGTGGAAATGCTGCTCGATCACGACCGCCTCACCATCCAGGACTCCGACGTCGTACGAGCAGCGGTCACCCAATTGCGACGGAAGCCGACGGTGGGTTTCTCCGATTGCCTGATTCTCGAGATCGCACGAAAAGCCGGACATCTTCCGCTTGGCACCTTTGATCGCCAACTCGGCAGCCTTGCTGATGCGGAGCGGATTTAGTACGTCGGAGCGAACAAGGACTTTGGCGAACACGACGATTTCTTGATCGTTAATTGACGTAAAACGGATACAATTATCGCTCCGTATCATCAATTGATATGGCGTGAGAAATCGACGGAGGAGCGCGAGGCAGCAAAGAAGGTCGCCGCAACGTGAAACTGAACCATCAACAACTGCATCAACATTCAGCGCTATCGCGATGTCGGCGCAGTTCACGTGCGAACTTGCGAACGCCGAACAACGTCGTTGCGCGCCTGTGTTGGTCATCGCCGTACATTCTCCAGTTTTGGAAAAGGACTTAGTTCTTCACGTACTTAGTTCGAAACTAGGAATTCAGTGCGCCGAGACTTCTGTATTGCAGCGCAGCAAGACGGACGACCGGCTCAAGCATTTTCATTTTAGTCGCGACGGTTTCGGTGTCGACGTCCTGTCGTTGAACGGACAATTGCAGTTCTGCCCAGACGTTTTCGAACACGGCGCGTGTCAGAGTGAGAAAATCATCGTAGCCGAGGCCAAAGAGCGCCTGTAGGGTCACGAGATACATGTCCTCCTCGTCATCGATGATGGCATCCGCCAATACAATCCGAAGTTGTTCGCGTAGTATGTGCGCAATTTCGGACGGACGGTGATGAAGAAATTCGCCGTCAGAAATTTGCAGAAATGACTTCAGCACGCGAAGATTGCCCAGTTGGGTAGCATGCAATAGCTCTCGATTTTCGAGACATTCGTTCGCAAAGCCGATCAGCAGGTCGAGGCGTTGCGGAGCGAACCATTGTTCTCCAGCGAGGTCATATCTATCGATAATGTCCTCGAAAAAAGCGTGGTCTGTGCGGCCCGAAGCTAAATGTGCTGTGAGTTCTCCAATGGCACCGGTAACTCCTTGCGTCGATGCAAGTGAAGAGAAGTGGCTCTGCAAATCAGCAATAATCTCTGGCGTCACAACGGCCTCCAACAATAGGTACTGGGCAGTGCTCGTGCCTTCTACCAGCAACTCCAATAGGTCGCGGCGAACGCAGCGCCGCTAGTCTACGGCTTCCTTAGCACGAAAGATTTTCTTGATACGCTCTATGGTGCCGTCACCTCACTCGCCTTTAGTGTCGTAAAATGTGAACGGATGTTGTACTGCTCTAAAGCAGAGTTTGCATTTCCTTTTCACAGGGCTGTTGTGAAGGCGCAATGGTCGAATTGCGGTACAGAACATCCGCAAGACTTTGTCCAGTTTGTTGTCGCTTGCGTCGGCGATCGATACCGCCGACCGTATGCGTCGCATAACGCCGCCCAAGCCGTTCGACGCTATACCTTTCGGCGCGTGAACCACCTCCCTTTCCCGCCGCATGCCAACCGTCGCTGACCTTCTCGTTCGCCGCCTCGTCGAATCTGGCGTACGAACGCTGGTCGGTATGCCAGGCGGAGGCAGCAATCTCGACCTCCTCGAAGCGGCGGGACGCGTGGGCCTGCCCTTCGTGCTTTCGCACACCGAGACGGCCGGCGCACTGATTGCCTGCGCCCAGGCCGAACTTGCGGGAAGTCCCGGCGCGTGCCTCGCCACCCTCGGCCCCGGTGTTGCGTCGCTGGTGAACGGCGCCGCGCATGCTAGCCTCGATCGCGTCCCCCTCTTGCTCCTCACCGACGCCATGGCAGCGAGCGGGCGCGACATTTTTCAACACCAGCGTTTCGATCACGCGGCCGTGCTCGCGCCGGTTACAAAAGGCAGCGTCACCATCGAGACCGACCACGCCGACGAGCAGATCACGCTCGCGTTGGAATTGGCAATGACATTCGCACCCGGTCCGGTGCACATCGATCTCGCGCCGGATGTTGCGCGACAACTCGTTGTGTTCAGGGAGACTCTCGCTTCGACAACGGCAACAGCAACTACAACAGCAACAGCAACTACAACAGCAACAGCAACTACAACAGAAACAGCAACTACAACAACAACACCAATAGCACCAGCATCAACAGCATCAACAGCATCAACAGCATCAACAGCATCAACACCAGCAACTTCAACGCACTCGGCGGCGCCCGATCTCAACAT
>JBDUAX010000453.1:0-3834 GCA_040004455.1 Gemmatimonadaceae bacterium | reverse complement strand
TCACGCCGGCAATGACTTCAATCCATCCGCCGGATGACTGGAAGCCGTCGTTCATCTACTGGCCTTAAACCTCGTCGAAGGTTCCGGATGATTTGCGCGGCGCGCGCTTTGCATTTTTCATGCTGTCGCCGCGTGATGACCACTCACTCTTCGATTCAGTACGTTCGCTGATTGGACGATCGTTAAACGAGCGACGGACGTCAGAGGCACGCGGATCACCACGTCCACCACCGAACGAACTGCGTTCACGTGGCGGGCCACTGCGTTCCGGACGTGCACTACGTTCGCCGCGATCGCTGGAACTCGAACGGGAAGGACGCTCGCTGCGATCGCCACCAAAACTCGGTCGTGAAGGACGCTCGCTGCGATCGCCGCCGAAACTCGGGCGCGCAGGGCGATCACCGCGATCGCTGAACGACGGCCGTGACGGACGCTCGCTGCGATCACCGCCAAAGCTTGGACGCGAAGGACGCTCGCTGCGATCACCGCCAAAGCTTGGACGCGAAGGGCGTTCGCTGCGATCACCGCCAAAGCTTGGACGCGAAGGGCGTTCGCTGCGATCGCCACTGAAACTCGGACGCGCTGGACGTTCGCCACGATCACCGAAACTCGGACGGGACGGACGCTCACCACGATCTTCGCGATCACCACGATCACGCGGCGGACCAAAACTGCGAGCGGACCGCGGACCGCGCTCGCTGCGATCACTGCCGCCACGTGATGGACGCTCACCGCGATCGCGACCGAAACCACCACTGCGCGGTGAACGCTCGCCACCGGAACTACGTTCGCGTGGCGCACCGTAAGCGCCTGACGACACCGGACGTTCATCAATGCGCGCACCCAAACGACGGCCCTTGAGTTCCGTTTCACCCATCGTCGCAATCACACGCGCTGCATCTGCTGCATCCAATTCGACCGTCGTGTGTGACTCATACAACTCCACGCTGCCAATGCGTTCGCCATCAAGTCCCGCCTCGTTTGCGACCGCACCAACGATGTCACCAACCTTCACGCCGTCACGCTTTCCAACGGCGAGAAACACTCGTGCACGGGCACCAGCATTACCCGCAGCCGGCGATGAATTGCCGTCCGCCTGCGCGCTGCTGCGCATTGGCGTTCCAACAGCCGGTGTTTTCGTGCGCAACGTTGTTGCTTCGCGACGCGCGCCTTCGTACAAACGCAGCGCGGCTGCCGCGATTTCAATGGCGTCGTGTGAATCGAGGAGTGGTGCGAGCAACGCGAGTTCACTCGCGGATGCGCCGCCGTTTGCGAGTGTCGAACGTAGTGCCGTGCGCAACGTGCGCGTGCGGCTTTCAATGGAATCTTTACGCACAGTTGGGGTCCACGGCTCCGCCGCGCCTCCGGTTAGACGATGGAATGACGGCACTTCATCAGGAAGGAGAAACGCAATCGCGTTAGCCGGGTGTCCGGCTACGGCTTCAGTTAATGCTTCAGCACCCGCCGCCGCTTCCCACAGCACAACGAGCGACGCCGCAATTTTCGGAGCGTGGCGCGCAACAGTGACTGAATCGCTATTGAGCGAAACGCCGAGTCGAGCCAGCGCGCGGCGCGCGTCGGTTTCACCGGCTTCAGACGTTGCAACAATGGCAATCGATGGTGGATCAATTTCATCGAGCACTGCGCGCAGCAAATCGGCGCGAGCGGCCGGCGTGCTTACAACATAGCGCGGCGTAATTGCAAACGATGCTTCGGTTACAAACGCCGGATTCACTCGGCGCGCGCGACGCAGATACGCTTCGATAAACGCGTCGGTCGCGGCTGACTCAGCATCCAAAGTGGCAATGCGCATTGCTTCAACTGGCGCATCGGCCAGCAACGCTTGCAACGTTTCCTGCGCACTATCGGCGAGCAGTTCATCAAGTCCAACCAATACGACTGCACGCAACGATTCCAGATTGATACCGGAGTTCTTGCGCAGCGCGAGCAAGTCGTGTGGTGTTCCGGATACAACGGCAACCGGTCCGGCCTCCAGGACGCGTTTGGCGCGAACAACGGCGCTTACTGGCACAACGCGATTGGTATCGTCATCAAGCAGCGTGCGCGCCGAGTCGGCAACGGCCAGTGCTTGCTCAACTGTTGGTGTGATTACCAGGCATGCTGGCGCGGCGTTTCCTTTCGCCGATCGGCTGCGTTCAATTGCCGGTCTGAGTGCTGCCGCCATTGTGCGGCTGTCTGCCGGTCCATGCAGCACCACGTGCTGCACTCGCGACCCCCCCTGGGTGTCGCGCAAGTCCCGCTCTTCGTCTCCCACGTCCCGCTCCGTATCAATTGTGTGTCAGCGACTGACCGCCCAGCGGTCAGCGTGAATTCGATGAGCGCTCGTTGCGGAATTCGCATTGCGCTCTCGAACCTTTGTTTACGCTCGCCTCAGCGCACTTTCGTTTTGCTGAAGACCCTCCGCCGTGAACCCACCTTCCATCCACTTTGGCTCCAACTGAGCGTGGCGCGCATTCCTTGAGCGCGCTTACTTTCCACGGGCGTTTCGGCCCGAACCGTGAAATATACCGCTCTGCAGGCCGATTTCCAACTCACCACCATTTTAGAACAACATGTCGCACGTGTTTCGCCCCTCGGAAAATATCCTTCGGTTGAAGGAATCGGCCACCATTGCCGTCGCCACCAAAGCCCGTGCGCTAAAAGCACAAGGCCGGGATATCATCGACATGGGCGCCGGCGAGCCGGATTTCGATACGCCGAGTTTTATCCGTCAGGCCGCGGCCGCTGCAGTTGAAGCCGGGGCGACGCGCTATACGAACACAGCTGGCATTCCCCCGTTGCTCGACGCGATTGCGGCCGACGCAAATCGAATGCTGAAGAAGGGCGCACAGCCAATTGCGGCCAATGAAGTTGTCGTATCCAATGGAGCGAAACAAGCGTTGTACAACGCGTGTGTTTGTCTGTTCGGGCCGGGCGACGAAGTGTTGGTGCCCACGCCGAGTTGGACGAGCTACTACGAAATGCTCGAACTCGCTCGCTGCACGGCGGTTCCAGTGTTTGGTGATGCATCAAACTCATTGAAAGTCACTGCGCAACAGTTGGCAGATGCAAGCACAGAACGCACGCGTGGCGTGATGCTGAATTCGCCGAGTAATCCGACCGGCGCGGTGTACAGCATGGAAGAGTTGTCGGCGATTCTGAAGCTTGCGCACGAGCGTGGTTGGTGGGTAATCAGTGACGAGATTTACCAGCGCATTACGTTTGATGGTCCGGCACCATCCGTGCTGGAATTCGCGGAATCACGCGACAATCTCATTGTCATTAACGGTGTCGCAAAGGCGTACGCGATGACTGGTTGGCGCATTGGTTGGTCAATTGCGCCCGTGGCGGTTTCGAAAGCAATGACGGCGTTTCAATCGCACGCGACGTCGAATGCCGCAGCCGTTTCGCAGCACGCTGCACTCGCGGCGCTCGCGAATCCTGATAAGACCGAACCCGCGATCAAACACATGGTCGCGGAGTTTCACAAACGTCGTGACGCAGTCTTGGCGGTACTCGCCGAATTTCCGTCAGTAAAGTTTGTGCATCCAGCAGGCGCGTTCTATCTGTATGTCGATGTGCATGGTTACAAAGGCGCGGACGACCCGGGCACGACGTTTTCCGAATCACTCATTGAGGCGGAGAATGTGGCGGTGGTTCCGGGTGGCGCGTTCCTCACGCCAGGGTGGATTCGCGCGAGCTACGCGATGAAACAGGAAGTGGCTGTTGAGGGTGTGCGGCGTATTGCGCGGCATTTGGTTGCAGGCCGAGCGTAATACATGAACCTGACCCCATCAAACTCGCTTTGATGAACCTGACCCCATCAAACTCCAT
>JBDUAX010000452.1:0-3844 GCA_040004455.1 Gemmatimonadaceae bacterium | reverse complement strand
TCGTTGGAACAGCAGGATGAATTGTGGGATGCGGTGAAAGCGACAGAGTCTCGCTAACTCACCCTCACGCTCCAAACGAAATCAGTTTCTGCGAATCCACTCGGCGATGTCGATTGATACTTGCGGATCGACATTTTTGGGCACTGCATATTCCTGCGGGCTTGGCGTTCCAACTCCCGGCGTGAAAAGATGCGTTAATGACGGATAACGAATCACCGTCATGTTCTTGCGCGGTCCGACCGCCTTGAGCCACGCCTCCAATTGATCGGGGGGCACCTGATAGTCACGCATTCCTTGCAGGACGAGTGAAGGAATCTGGACAGTGCGCATCGCTGCCGCGGGACTTGGCGTCGCAAGATCAACCCAATACTTCGGACTCGTACCTCCCATTCCAGGAATGGGTTTAGTGTCGTTCGCGTCGGCAGCAGTGAGTGATCGACTGCGAGCTATTCCGGGGCGTATCGGCTCAACGGCTTTGCGAACTTTGTCGGAATCAGCACCCGATATTGAAATGATGTAATCGTATTGCCTATCCATTTGCTCGCCGAGGTTGAGTTCAGTTGCGCCGGCCATGATGATTAGCCCCGCAATTTTGCCGTCGGCTTTCGCAATGCGTGGTGCCACCATTCCGCCCAGTGAATGACCAATTACGTACGTGCGTGTTTTGTTCACTTCAGCTTGTTGTCGAAGTACCCCGAGTGCACTGACTGCGTCGTCGATTGTCTCATCGCTCACGGTGAACCCTTCTTTCATGAACCACGCTGGAGCGACGTTTGCACGTTTGTCGTAACGCAGCACGACAACGCCTTTCTGAGCGAGTCCCCACGCGAGATCGCGAAATGTCTTGTTGCCGCCAAGCGTTTCGTCGCGATCGCCTGCGCCCGAGCCATGTACGAGCACGACACCCGGAAACGGACCTGCACCTGCGGGCAATGTGAGCGTGCCGGCAAGGGGTACAGGACCGGGAACCGTGATACTGCGCTCTGCAACACCTGGGGGTAGGGCTTGCGACATTGCCTTTGCTGTGGTGAGCGTGGTTGCTGCGATCGCGATGGTTGAGATTGCGAAAAGTTTAAGCATTACTCGTGACGTGCGAGTGGATCGTTTTTCCAAACGATGTAGCTGACAACTAATGATACGAACGAAATTGCAATTGAACCAGCCGTCAACACCCGAACCATCGCGGTCGGTCGAATGGCAGTGGCGACAATGCTGAGAAGACCGAGTATCACGAACCCGTAACCGAAGGCACGATTTGTTGCGCGCCACGATTTATCGCTCGATAGCGTCCACGACGTGCGCACACCGAATATCCAGTTGGGGCGTGCGCGCGTCATGACGTTTCCAATGGTCATAAGCAATAAGCCCAATGCGAATCGCAGCCACTCCACATGAAATTTCCAGCCGAGATTCATGCCGACGGCAGCTATGGTTGCACCAGCTACAAAAACGAGGGACGCATTGACAACCAGCCAGTACGAACCTGCGTGCAATTCGAAATTATTGGGCGTTGGGCCGAGCATTCGCGTGAGCGCTGGCGCCAATGCGAGGACTGCCGCAATGACGAACATGATGCAATGAATTTCGATCACCATCGCACCGCGCGACATCCAACCGTCGGGCGTCCCGTCTGCGCCCCAATGTGAAACAACTTGTTCGGGCAGACGATTGAACACCGATAGGGCGAACGCGGCCGATGCTAAAATGGCGAGAAAGGCAGGCCAGATTTTGCGCACTACAACACCTCTTTCATTTTGGGATTGCGCGGTATTTTCTTCGATTCAGATTTTTTCGATTGCGGCGACGGCGCAATCTCGAGCAAATGCTGCAGGGCGTCCTGAAAAACCGTCGTATTCAACGAATAAATGATGCGCTGGCCGTCGCGTTGCGCGAGGACGAGTTCAGAGTCGCGCAACACCTGCAAGTGATGCGAAACCGACGCGAACGCCATGTCGAAGTGCGCAGCAAGTTCTCCGGCGGCGAGATCGGTGTCACGCAGCAGCGCCAGCATGCGACGCCGGCTTGGATCGGCCAGCGCTTTGAACGTGCGGTCAATCATAGATATTTAGATAATAATCTAAATATCGGAATGCAAGGCCTCAGCCGCAATAGGATCCTGAAGACAATGCGCTTTGAGTTTGTATCGACGTACGTGTGCTCACGACGCCCGGAACTTCGTGCGCGCGGAATCGGCTCCGTGCGGCTACCGGCGCCTATGTGCGCTCACGAGCGAATACCGCCAACTACGGGCGCAACCGGTGCATCAAACGCGGGAACGGAATGGCTTCGCGAATGTGCGGCAACCCGCATATCCACGCGATAGTGCGCTCCAGGCCCAAACCGAATCCCGAGTGCACAAACGTTCCATACTTTCGCAAATCGAGATACCAGCCGTACGCTTCCACCGGCAACTTTTCTTCCTTGATGCGCGCAAGCAAACGATCGTAATCGTCTTCGCGCTGTGAACCACCGATGATTTCACCATAACCCTCGGGCGCAAGCAAATCCGCGCAGAGCACCGTGCGTGGATCGGCCGGATTCTCCTTCATATAAAACGCTTTGGCTTCTTTCGGATAATTCGTAACAAACACCGGGCGATCAAACTCCGCGACAATCAGCGATTCATCCTCGGCGCCGAGATCTTCTCCCCACGTAGTGGTACTGCCCTTTTTGTTTAGCAATGTGATTGCATCGCCATAGTCGAGTCGGTGAAACGGCGTCACCGATTGTTTGAGAACCGTAGTGTCGCGCTCCAGCACTTTCAATTCTTCCGCGCGACGCTCGAGTACGCGCAGCACGAGATACGCGACAAAATCTTCCTGCAAACGCATGCTGTCGTTGACGTCGTAAAACGCCATCTCCGGTTCGATCATCCAGAACTCGGTGAGATGACGACGCGTCTTTGATTTTTCTGCGCGAAACGTTGGGCCAAACGTGTAAATGCGTCCAAGGGATGCAGCGAGCGCTTCGCCGTAGAGCTGTCCCGTTTGCGCGAGATACGCGATTCCCTCTTCGAAATATTCAGTTGAGAACAATCCCGAACGTTCGCCAATCGCGGCCGTCAGCAACGGCGTATCGCATCGTGTGAAGCCGCGCTCGTAAAAGAAATCGTGAACTGCTTGCTCGATTTCCGCGCGAATGCGCAGAATCGCAACCTGACGCGGCGTGCGCAGCCAGAAGTGACGATTGTCGAGCAGAAAATCGATGCCGTGTTCTTTCGGTTGAATGGGATAATCCGTTGGACTCGTACCCAGAATTACAAGATCAGTAACGCCCATTTCGTGTCCGCCCGGCTGTCGCGCGTCCGCTTTGACTTCACCGGTAATGGCAATCGTCGTTTCGGTGGTGAGATGCGCGAAACGATCCCACACCTCCGCCGACACCTGCGACTTTACAATGACCGCCTGCAGAATTCCGCTGCCATCGCGCAGTACAACGAACGCGACTTTTCCCGATGATCGAACATGCGTGACCCAACCGTTCACGAGCACAGTGGCGCCAACGTGCTTGTGCAGGTCGGCGATGAGGACGGAGTTCTGGCTCATTTCGTGTTTTGAAAGTCGGGGAGGCGGACGTTTTCACAAACCGTTTTCGGGTGATCCGAACTTGCGATTCAGGTGAAGCGGTTTGCGTAGAGCGAACTGCGCAATGGTATCTGCGTGTATCGAACTGCGTGAAGCTACTTGCGACTAAGGTCCAGCAAGGTAGGGTTGGCCACGACTGAGTTCAACTGAAGAAGTTTGTGGTTTGCGACACAAAGCACTTGTCATAGATGGACTCTCACATCATTCTTCATTATGCCACTTCGCGCATCCCGCCCAGAGTCCCCGCCGGCCGTCAGTCT
>JBDUAX010000451.1:0-3856 GCA_040004455.1 Gemmatimonadaceae bacterium | reverse complement strand
TTGAAACGCAGGCCGGTGACGTTTCGGCGTACATCCCGACGAACGTTATCTCGATTACCGATGGACAGATCTTCCTTGAAACCGATTTGTTCAACGCCGGTGTTCGACCTGCGGTAAACGTTGGTATCTCCGTGTCGCGTGTTGGTGGTTCTGCGCAAACGAAAGCCATGAAGGGAGTGGCCGGTCGCCTGCGTCTCGACCTCGCGCAGTATCGCGAACTCGAAGCATTCGCAGCGTTCGCATCAGATCTCGACGCCGCAACAAAGCGTCAGCTGGAGCGCGGTGCACGTACGGTTGAAGTGCTGAAACAGGGTCAGTATCAGCCAATGACGATGGAAGATCAGGTCATTGTGTTGTACGCCGTAACAAACGGCTTTGTCGATCAGATTCCGGTCAATCAGGTTCGCGCGTGGGAAAAACAGTTCGTCGCGTTTGCGAAAGCGCAGTTCCCGCAGGTTACTGATTCTATTCGTTCGTCGAAGGCGCTCAGCAAGGATATGGAAGCAGATCTCAAGCGCGCCATCGAGCAGTTCGGCAAGCAGTTCAAGGGCTGATCCATGGCCAAAGGCCGCGAACTAAAGGGTCGCATCAAAGGCGTTGAAAACACGCGCAAGATAACGCGTACCATGGAAATGGTCGCGACGTCAAAAATGAAGCGCGCGGCCGATCGCGTGTTGTCCGCGCGACCGTACGCTGTTGCGCTTGGCGAAGTGCTAAGCCGCGTGTATTCCCCTGAACTCGGTGAACTGTTCCCGTTGCTCCGTCGCCCGGCGTCGGTGAAAAAGGCGGCGGTGATTTTGTTGACAGCCAACCGCGGACTAGCTGGTGGATTCAATACGAATCTCATTCGTGAAGCGCGCGCGCGCGTAAACGAACTCGAAGCGAAAGGCACCGAAGTTGAGTTGCACATCGTCGGGAAAAAAGGCGTCGGGTTTTTCAAATACCTCGGACGCACGCTCAGCGCTCAACGCACAGACATTTCAGACAGACCAACTGCAGAAGACGCGGCGTCGCTCGTGAATGATTTGATGACGCGGTATGCAGCTGGTGATGTTGATGCAGTGTTCATGGTGTACGCAAAGTACAAATCCGCACTTTCAACGCCGCCTACGACTGAACAAGAGCTGCCGGTAATTCCGCCCGCAACTTCGTCGGAAAGCAAACTGGCTCTTGATTTTATCCTGGCGCCGTCGGCCGAAGAAATTCTCGAACAGCTGTTGCCCGCGTACGTGCGGAACGCAGTGTATCGCGCGCTCGTCGAAACGGCTGCCGGCGAACAAACGGCGCGTCGTACCGCAATGAAGAACGCGACCGACAACGCGACTGACATTCTCCAGGTGCTCCGTCGTACGTACAACTCCGCGCGTCAGGCGCAAATCACGCAGGAAATCGCCGAGATTGTTGGCGGCGCCGCAGCACTTTAGAAAACACAAGCAATCCCCAACGAGAACATTACGATGGCTACTACTGCCGCTCCGACATCAGTCGGCAAGATCGTTCAGGTTATCGGTCCCGTCATCGACGTGGAATTTGAGGCTGACACGCTTCCCGAGTTGTACAACGCGCTGCGCATCAATGGCGTCGCGCCAGATGGCAGCACTGTTGACGTTGTGGTCGAAGTGCAGCAGCATGTCGGTCGCAATCAGGTTCGCGCGGTCGCAATGTCGAGCACCGACGGCGTTACGCGCGGTATGGATGTCATCGACACGGGAGCGGCCATCTCAGTCCCAGTTGGCGCACCGGCACTCGGACGCATTCTGAACGTACTCGGCGTTCCCGTCGACGACGGCGAACCGATTCCCGCCGATGCGCTCCGTTGGCCAATTCATCGTAAGCGCCCGGACTTTGTTGATCTCGATCCGAAAACGGAAATTCTCGAAACGGGCATCAAGGTTATCGATCTCATTGCACCGTTCGTAAAGGGTGGAAAAGTCGGATTGTTCGGCGGCGCCGGCGTAGGCAAGACCGTTGTTATTCAGGAGTTGATCAACAACGTCGCCAAGGGTCACGGCGGTAAATCAGTTTTCTGTGGCGTGGGTGAGCGCACGCGCGAAGGAAACGATTTGTATCTCGAGTTCAAGGAAGCAGGAATTCTTGAGAAAGTCGCGCTTATTTACGGCCAGATGAACGAGCCACCGGGAGCGCGCTTGCGCGTCGGTCTCGCAGGTCTCACCGTCGCTGAATATTTCCGCGACGTCGAGAACGCAGACGTGCTCGTGTTCATCGATAACATCTTCCGTTTTACACAAGCCGGTTCAGAAGTATCTGCATTGCTTGGACGTATGCCGAGTGCCGTTGGATATCAGCCAACGTTGGCGTCGGAGATGGGCGATTTGCAGGAACGCATTACATCAACGCGCAACGGTTCGATTACATCGGTGCAGGCCATCTATGTACCGGCCGACGATTTGACCGATCCAGCACCCGCCACTGCATTCGCGCACATCGATGCAACGGTAAATCTGAATCGCAAAATCACAGAGCTCGGAATTTATCCAGCCGTGGATCCACTCGATTCAACGTCGCGTATTCTTGATCCGCAGTTCGTTGGTGAGCGTCACTATGCGGCTGCGACACAAACGCAGCGCATTTTGCAGCGCTACAAGGAATTGCAGGACATTATCGCAATTCTTGGTATGGACGAATTGTCGGAAGAAGACAAACTCGTCGTTGGCCGCGCGCGTCGTTTGCAGCGTTTCATGTCGCAACCGTTCGCGGTGGCCGAGCAGTTTACGGGCATTCCCGGCAAGTATGTCAAACTTGAAGAAACGATTTCCTCGTTCGAGCGCATTTGCGCGGGTGAGTTTGACTCGTTGCCAGAACAGGCGTTCTTCATGGCCGGTGGTGTTGACGACGTTGTCGCCAATGCCAAGAAACTTCAGGGCTGAGTAGTACCATGCCTGGGTTGACGGTTTCAGTGATCTCGCCGGAGAAGGTTCTGTTCGAGGGGCCGGCGCGCAGTGTGGTTGCGCCGGCTTTCGACGGCGAGATCGGTATTCTGCCCATGCACGCTCCCCTCATGACCCTTTTGGGGCAGGGAACGCTTCGAGTCGAGGGCGCCGAAGGTGGGTCGCAGACTTTCAGCGTTGACGGCGGTTTTCTGCAGGTCGCCGAGGATCACGTGCGCGTGGTAACTGAAAAAGCTACCCCCTTGTAAGGAGGTCGCAAGCAATTTGTATTACGCGAAACTCAAAGGCTCCCGGAATTTTCCCGTGGGCCTTATACGTAGCAACTGTTTTCGTCCCGAAGGTGACGACTCTCGCGAATGCGCTGTTCAGGAAGACAGTTGGATGCGCGTGGGCTGCAGCCCTCACGATTCACAGGGACCGATTGACGCCGATTTCGTTTAACGGCCCATTCGGGACAGCGATCGAAGGAATTTACGGTGAGTTTCGTGATTCGAAGCACGAGATTCTTGACACAACTGTTTCCGAGGCTACCTTGCCGCCGGCTACAGGAGCGTCGCACGACCTCGGTTCCTATGAATTTGGGATACCGAACGCGCAGCGAAGTTCAACCGGCACAATTCCAAGTCTTGCGGCGATGCAAGCTCGGAACGAGCCCAAGCATTACAAGTTGTTTCCTGCCTCAAGTTTTCACGACCAATTCCGGATACCCGTTTGGTCGTTCCGTGTGCCGTAGCGAATTTAATCGCCCCTTTGGCGATCCATTCGTTAATGGCGTTCCAACCGCTCAGCTGTCGCAATGACAAAAGCTGCGCGCTGCCTCGTGGTTCTACATCTGGAGGAGCAAATGAGGTCTCTCGGACGTTGTCGTTGGCTCGTTGCGACGGTACTCGGTGTCGCGCTCTCCGCGCCGCTCGCTGCACTGCATGCCCAAACCGGCAAATTGAGCG
>JBDUAX010000450.1:0-3869 GCA_040004455.1 Gemmatimonadaceae bacterium | reverse complement strand
GAAATCTGAGAGAGATCGGCCGCACCGGAAATCGCCGAATTGATTGGTACGCCGTCGACCAGGATCAGCACCTGATTGGCACTTGAGCCACGAATCGAAATGCGGCTTGATTGTCCGGCGCCGCCAGTCTGCGTAACGACTACTCCCGGCACCGACTGCAGCAACTCGCCCAGATCGCGACGTCCCAATTGCTCAATTGCGCCGCGATTAAATATTGTGGCATTCGCAGTCACTGTGTCGCGCGACGCGTCGACGAGGATGTCACTCAATTGCTGCGCCGCCACGGTCAGCTGAAAATCCTGCGTGCTCGTTCTACCGTTCTTAATGTCGATGTCTACCGAACGCGTTGTGAAACCAAAAGCGCGCGCCGACACCGTGTACGCCCTCGGCTCAAGCCCACGCACTATGTAGATGCCATCAGGGCCGCTGCGCACAACTCCGGTGCGGCCACTCAATTCGACTTGCGCGTTGGCAATTCCGTGCGCTGTCGCTGCGTCGACAATACGTCCACGCAATTCGCCGGCAACTTGCGCCGTGAGTTTCGACGATGCCGCGGCGAGCAAGGGTACAGCAAATGCGACGCGCAATGCAATCACGCGCGCGAATGACGCCGCGCGAGAATTGATTCTTGCATTGAACTTTGCGAACGCTGCGCCCAGAAACACAAAACCGTCCAGTCTCGAGTAGCGAGAGGGGACGGGGGCTGTTAGCGGTCTCCGAACGCGTGAAAGGCGCGTTGGAGATGCGTTCGGCCCCGCAATCCTCCCTCGAGGATTTGTAGCGGGAACGAACGGGCAGGTCTCCTGGCTTGAGACGGTCGGCTCTCCCTTCCCGGCGCAAACGCCAGTGGGTGCAGCATTGAGCAAACTTTATTCATTCCAACCGCATATGCATGCAGTGGAACGAAATCTCTAACAGTGGCGGGGCCGCGCCGGATTTACACCGGCTTCCTACTACATGGCCCGTTCGTCGTATCAGTTGTGTGAGAAACGTTAGCGACACGCGGCGGTGCGGCGCAACCCCGCCCTGGGTGACTTGGACAACTGTATTTGAGCTCGGTCTTTGCGTCGTTGCTGGCTATGTTTGTCTGAAGCAAAAATCAGCGCGTCGAAAAAACTCTCTACAGTCACCGAGACGCGCTCCTGACAAAATCACGACCAGTAAAACTTCGAACACACCAAATCTTATGAATAACGATTCGAGCACCAAACTCTATCTCGACGACATTACCGTGGGAATGAAATTCAAGTCGCCCAGTGTGACCGTAAGCGAGGCAGACATCATCGCTTTTGGCAAGCAGTTCGATCCTCAGCCCTTTCACACAGATCCAGTCGCGGCAGTTACGTCAATGTTCAACGGCCTTTGTGCCAGCGGATGGCACACGGCGGCGCTCACGATGCGACTCTTTGTCACCAGCGAACTTCAGATTGCCGGCGGAATGATTGGCGCCGGAATCGAAGTGCTCGAGTGGCCGAAGCCTGTGCGCCCTGGCGACACCCTCCACGCCGACATCGAAGTGATTTCCGTTCGCGAATCGAAAACTCGCCCCGGACAAGGGCTGGTGACTGTGCGTACACTCACGATCAATCAACACGGAGAAGTTGTTCAAAATCTTCAACCGAAGGTGGTCGTGAGAAAACGGCCGGTGGAGGCATAGCGCCATGAGCGGCAACCAATCCGAGCAATGGACGGCGGTCGATGGGTATTTCTCGAACTTGTTCATTCAGCCCGATAAAGCGCTATCGCAGGCGCTCACGGCAAGCACGAATGCCGGCTTACCCGAAATTGCCGTGTCGCCAAACCAGGGCAAGTTCTTGCAGTTGCTCGTTCGCATGTGCAATGCCAGGCGTGTACTCGAAATTGGAACACTGGGCGGATACAGTACCATCTGGATGGCGCGTGCGCTGCCGATTGATGGCGTGCTGATTACGCTGGAGCTCGACTCGAAGCACGCTGAAGTGGCACGCGCGAATTTCAAGAACGCGGGTGTCGAAAAAAATATCATGCTTCGACAAGGCGCTGCCGTTGACACCATGCAGCAAATGATCGCCGAAAAGGCGGAGCCTTTTGATTTGATTTTTATCGACGCTGACAAGGTGAACATTCCGCACTACTTCACAATGTCGCTCGCATTGTCGCACATTGGAACAGTCATCATTGTCGACAACGTTGTGCGTCAGGGCGAAGTGATTAACGAAGGTTCGACCGACGCGAACGTCATCGGTGTTCGTGAATTCAACAGACTCGCTTCTGCAGAACCACGCATCTCGGCGACTGCGTTACAAACTGTTGGCGCAAAGGGATACGACGGCCTCGTCATCATGCAGGTCGTCGACCCGGATCAAAATTCCAGGTGAAGTTTGTCAAATACCTCGCGAACCTCGGCTACGGCAGTCGTCGCGAAGTTGAGCGCATGTTCAAGCACAGCGAGGTTACCGATCGCGATGGAAATGCTCTCGACGAAGATGATACTTTCTCGCACGATAAGGTGCTGGTTGATGGCGAACCTCTCGATCCCCCACCAGGCAGCGCGCTGATCTTTAACAAACCCGTTGGTTACGTGTGTTCGACTAAGGAAGCAAGCTCACTTATTTACGAGCTGCTTCCACCGCGTTTTCGCAGTCGTACGCCAATCATGGCGCCAATTGGTCGCCTCGACCGCGACACGTCGGGTTTGTTGTTGTTAACGGACGATGGTCAGTTGAATCATCGGGTGACGTCACCGAAAATGCATTTGCCTAAAGTGTATCGCGCGGAACTTGCGGCCGATTTGCGTGGCGATGAAGCGGATTTGTTTGCGAGTGGAACGGTGATGCTCGAAAACGAGACGGATGTACTTAAGCCGGCGGACCTGCGTGTGTTGAGTGCGCGGGGCGTGGAACTAACGCTTACCGAAGGTCGGTATCATCAAGTGCGGCGAATGTTTGCGGCGGTTGGCAATCATGTCGAGGCATTGCATCGCATTTCAATTGGTAGTGTGAGTTTGGGAGAACTCGCACCTGGAGCATGGCGAGTTCTCAATCAAAATGAAGTTGCGCTTATTTCGTCGCGGCCAATACTTTGAACCTGACCCCATCATGCAATGTCCTCACATTGCCAAACTGATGGGAAATCATTTCCTCATACGGTAGCGTGCGATTCGCGACGAGTTGCAAACTGCCACCAGGATTCAGAACTTCATGCGCATCACGAATGAACTGCAGTGGAATGTTCAAGTCCGTCGCTTTCCCAATGTGAAACGGCGGGTTTGTTACCGCAACATCAAAGCGCTCATCGATGACTGCGAGCGCGACATCGCTCACCACCACACTACAATTTTTCTGTCCTGACATTTCGATGGTTCCGCGAGTTGACCGGACTGCTTCAATGTCGGCATCAACCAATCGGACGCGCCCTGTTTCGGACAACCTCGACGCCGTGACTCCCAACGCGCCGCATCCACACCCCAAATCGAGCACGGACTCGCCGCGAGCAACGCGCATGTGCTCCGCAAGCAGCAAGGTTGCTTCGTCGGCGTGGTCCCACGAGAACACACCGGGACGCGAATAGACGGTGAGCGGCAGTCCGCGAAATGTCGCTGGCAATTCCATGAAAGAATCACCCTCGAGAAACGGATTATCAAACACGCCAGGGGTGACGGGCGTCTCCGTGCGTTTGGTCGCGAGGAGGACGCGATGACTGCTGCCTTCAGCGAGCTTGTTCGCGTTTCCGAAAATGTCGGCCAGTGTGCGCGCCGCGGGTTTGATGCCCTCATTGTTCGCACCAGCCAGATAGCAACGACCGCCGACTCTCAAAATTCTGAATGCGTCGTGCAGCAATTGATTGAGCGCTTGTTTCTCATGCGGAATGCGAATACCAACCACGTCTGC
>JBDUAX010000449.1:0-3874 GCA_040004455.1 Gemmatimonadaceae bacterium | reverse complement strand
ACGTGATGTCTTTAAAAATCAGTGACGCGCCGAATTCAACGGCGACGTTTCCAACAGCGATCAACGTCATGCTATGTCGGTCATCCAACTACGAAGTGAATCTGCGTAAACAAACCAACGCGCTACTCACGACTCCCGGAGTTCGCGCCAGGAGCGCGATGCCACAAACGGCGTAACTCGTTCGCGTCAGAAATAATGCCCTGACGTTCGACAGTCGGCGCGCGCTGAACGCGCGATATGATAAGCCTTGTACGGAGATCGTCGCGCCACCGGAGCGCCACGTCACCCAATCGTGGTTGAACCAGGAAAAGCAGCAAAACCAGCCAAGGGGTAATTCCCGCAAAGAGCAGGACCAGTGGAATGGTCACATACCAGAGCGCAATGAGGTAGAGGCCAGGCACAATCGTTCGGGCGGCGACCTCCACCGGGAGGGGGGCCAAGCGCTCACCTTGAGCCCGACAGGCCCAAATTGGAATCGCGTGCCATAGCCAGCCTGCAATTGCGACCGGCGCGAGCAGCGCTATTCCCGCCACGCCAGGCAAATTGATCGAAATCGCGTCGTCGCCGGCGGCCTCGAGGGCCATGGCGTGATCCCAGGCCGACCTCGGCATCACCCCAAATTTGGAGAGCCTATTGGTTAACGCATTGGCGGCGTTTTCCAGTGCAATTTCCGCCGGCGGGCTCGTGTCGGACGCTGCAACAAACAACCCATGGCGCGATCGCGCATTGGTGATCGCAATTTGCGCAGCATGTGAGCAAGCGAGCGGCGATTTGCTGGCCGAACTGGTGACAGCGCCAATCGCCGCCGCAATTCCATTGAGTTTCGCTGCGTCCGAATACGTCGCTGCATTGCGGGTCAACTCCTGCAGTTCATCCTTGATGGCACGCGTGAATTCGGATACGGCCTTCAGCGGATTGTTCGCTCGCCAATTCTCCGCGTGAATTGGTGCGCCAACGACAGTGACATGATCGGTGCGGGGAATTTGCGGATCTTCGTATTGATGACCAATTGCAACCACGCTCAGGTTGGGAATGCCGGCAGTAATTGCATCAAGCGCCATTCGGGCGGCGCCCGTTCGCATTGGCGACAGATGTGGAAAATCGTTCACCACACCTTCCGGAAAAATCGCGACACATTCGCCTCGCCTGAACGCATCGGTCACGCTCTCAAATGCGCGATTGTTGAGCGCAATCACATCTTCGCCACGCGCAATTGCGGCGCGTGCGTCACGCGTGCGTGCAATGGGAATTACGCCAATTCCCGAATACACCCACTGCACAATGATTGAATCTGCTGCAGCAACGTTTGCGATAAATCGAACGCGGCGCTTTGTGGTGAGAAAGGTAAGCAGAATATCGGGAAGATCATTCCCGTGACTCGCCACCAACAGTGTTGCACCCGCTTCCGGAATCGCGCCGGCGTTCAGAATTTCGTTGTGGCGGTAAAACCATCGCATGCTGCGACGTGCCAGCCAGCAAACAACGCGGTACATCATACTCCTACGCCAACCAGGCTTTCCATTCGGTTTCATTCACGCCAATTGCCACTTTGTTCGCGCACCGCACGAGGGGTTGCTGCAAAATCAGTGGTTCATCGATCAGAATCGACAACCACCTTTCCTCACCGTACAACGCTGTTCGCAGACCTAGTTCAGCAAAGCGTTTTGATTCGCGATCAATGAGTTTTTCAACACCGAACTTCTGCGAAAAGCGACGCAATTCACCCAACGCTGCCGCACGCTCCATCAAATCCACAAAGTGCGTCTTCACTCGGCGCTCCGCAAAAAACCGTAACGCTTTCCGCGTATCGGAATTTTTTTTCGTTCCGAAAATCTGAACTTGCAGGTCAGCTGGTGGCATTCAACGCGCCGCTCTCCGCCAACGCCCGCTGATTGTCATCAAACTCGTTCTCACTGCGCGCAATCACCAGCGTCGCCACTCCATTGCCAATGAGATTCGTAATGGAACGCGCTTGCGACATGAACCGATCAACACCCAGCAAAATCGCCAGTCCCTCAATGGGCACGGTGTGCGTTGCGGCCAGCGTACTTGCCAGCACAATGAACCCCGAGCCTGTTACACCGGCCGCACCCTTCGATGTCAACATCAACACACCAAGCAGTGTGAGCTGCTGCGTAAGCGTCATGTCAACCTTGTAAACCTGAGCGAGAAAAATCGCGGCCATTGACAGGTAAATGCTCGTGCCGTCGAGATTGAACGAATAGCCGGTAGGAATTACGAGACCAACAATTGATTTCGCGCAGCCATACTTCTCGAGTTTACGCAACATGCCGGGCAGCGCCGGTTCCGACGACGACGTGCCTATGACAATGAAAATTTCCTCCTTGATGAATTTCATGAAGGGCCACAAGCGGAATCCGAAGGCGCGGCAGATCAACCACAACACACCAAAAATGAAAATGATCATCGTGATGTAGACATCCAGCATCAAATTCGCCAACGGCTTCAATGCCTGCAGTCCGAAATTTCCAATCGTGAAAGCCATTGCACCAAACGCGCCAATAGGCGCGACCTTCATGACAATTTCCACGATGCGGAAAAACACCTGTTGCACGCGATACAGAAAATCAGCAACTTCGCGCCCCGCCTCGCCAACTGATGTCAACGCAATGCCAAACAACACCGCGAAGAAAACAATCGGCAGCAAATCTCCCTTCGTAAACGCTTCGAAAATGTTGGACGGCACAATGTGCAGCGCGAAGTCCAGTAATCCCATTTTCTCGCCAGTCGCAACGTACGCCGCCACGCCGTCTTTCTTGAGTGCCATCGTCGAAATGTCCAGCGACGCACCCGGCTTCATCACGTTCACCACCACCAGGCCGATCGCCAGCGCCAAGGTGCTCACCAGTTCGAAATAGAGCAGCGCCTTTCCGCCCACGCGTCCGAGCTTTCGCAAATCGGCCATACTCGCAACGCCGTGCACAATCGTCAGGAAAATGATCGGCGCGATCACCATCTTTACGAGATTGATGAACGTGTCGCCCAGCGGCCTGAGCGCCTTCCCCGTGTCGGGCCAAACCGCGCCAACGAGGATGCCGAGTAGAACGGCCAGTATGACTTGAGCCGTGAGATTTTTGGCGAATCGACCGAACATGAGAAATCGGTGAGAGTAAAAGACGGCGCACACTAACGTCTTGCGCTGCATCTGGCCATTCTTCGCGGCGTGCCGAACCCAATGCCTGCGATTCAAGCTGCCACGCTAACCGGACTTCACCCGACGATTTCCCAACTCGCGATTATCGCGGGAATTTCGGCAATCGGTGGTGGCATCAATTCCATCGCAGGGGGCGGCACGCTGCTTACGTTTCCCGCGCTCGTAGGGTTGGGCATTCCGGGAATTGTCGCCAATGCGACCAGCACTGTGGCGTTGTGGCCCGGCTCGCTCGCCAGTTTAACCGGCTATCGCAAAGAACTCGTTGGCGCACGCCAGTGGGCGCTTCGCCTGGCCATTCCAAGTCTGCTGGGCGGACTCGCCGGCGCATTCCTGCTGCTCGCGACATCGGAAGAGCGATTCAAACTGCTCGTGCCATGGTTGGTGTTTGGTGCCACGGTGTTGTTCGCCGTTCAGAAACCGGCGGCCATTGCAATTGCGCGCCGACTGGAACGATTGGGTTTGGAAAATGTGCGCGCGGTGCATCCCAGCATGTGGATGCTGCTTCTGCAATTCCTCACTGCAATTTACGGCGGATATTTTGGTGCGGGTGCAGGAATCGTGATGCTCGCGGCCTACGGTCTTATGGGCTTCACCAACATTCACCAGATGAACGGTCTCAAGAATTTCAACGGACTGTTCTTCAACGGCATTGCTGCGGCAACATTTGCGCTCAAGGGATTTGTGAATTGGCCAATCGCC
>JBDUAX010000075.1:0-13125 GCA_040004455.1 Gemmatimonadaceae bacterium | reverse complement strand
GCTGCGACTGGATATGAATCGTCAGAGTGGTTGCCCAAGCGTCCGGCCGCGTTGCGCAATACATACGCTATGGTGTCGGAGCCGTTCTTTGACCCGACAACACCGCCGTGGGCCGATCGCGCGCTTGTGTGGGAAACGGCGCATCCGTACCTGTACATGCGCACAACCGATGACGGTCGGGTGCTGGTGGGTGGTGAGGATGATCGCTTTCGCACACTGGTCGCGCGTGATCGTCGTATTGAACGCAAGGCAGACCGGCTTATTGAAAAAGTCGCACAGCTGTTGCCCCACCTGACGCTGCAGACCGCGTATTCATGGGCCGGCACATTTGGAGAGACGCAGGACTCGCTTCCGCGCATCGGCCCGGTGGCTGGCCGGCCCAACCTGTTTGTCGCGGCGTGTTACGGTGGCAATGGCATCACGTTTGCCATGTTGGCCGCCGATATGCTCGAGGCGCGAGTGAAGGGCGAATCGCATTTGCTGGCCGAATGCATGCGCTGTGATCGGTAAAGCCCAGCGAGAATGCTTCATTGGAGAGTTTCTTTGAATCACAAATGTGGACGAAAAAGAAAAGCCACTTCACGTGATGTACTGTGAAGTGGCTTTCAATTTCTTACCGCCCAAGTTTCAACTACGAGCCATCGAGCGACAGTAGTGACAGACCGAAGCTGAACGTGTTCTTCAGGTCACTCGGCGCTTGCGATTGCGCGTTGCGACCAACAGACCCAAAATTCCTGCCGCGACGAGCACTGCACTGCCCGGCTCCGGCGTCGTCACGACGCTTCCACCGCCAACTTCGTAACCGCGCCAGTTTCCATTGAGCGCGTCAGCGATGAAAACTCGGCCATCCGCGGCACGCGAAAATGAAAAGTTGGCGTCAAAGCCTGTGCCGGCTCCGGTCAGCGTCGTTGTGCCGAGACGAACCCCGGAGGTGCTCCACATCGAAAGCGTTCCTTCGTCGTAGGTCAGCCAGCTCGCACCAAACGACGCTATGCCGCGATTTTGCGGGTAAATCGATTCGGTGCCGAGGGTACCAAAGCCTGCGAGCGTGGTCGTCCCGAGAAATGATCCGGCAAGGTTCCATCGCTGTACAACGCCACCGCTCATGGCGAGATATCCGGTGCCAGCGCCGTTAAGCACGACACTGCTTTGAGCGTCCAAGGTTCCGCCAACAAGAGTTGTGAACAGCGAAAAGGTGCCTGGCGCTGTCATCTTGTAGATGCCCGCATCGGAGAATGAACGGCCATAAACATTGCCGGCCGCGTCCGTAAAAACCGATCGGAAATCGAGCCCCGGAGCATAAACGTTGAGGGTTGCACCCGCGGCATTGTATTGCGCGAGTCGATTTCCGGTAGCGCCGCCACCGTCACCCGACCAATATGAAGTGCCATCCCACGCAATTCCGGCCGGATGTTGATTCTGCACGCCGTTCAAAAAAACCTTGGTCGCCGAATAGCTGGATGCCGAGAACTGCGCAGTTGCCACCATCGGTAAGGCCACGAACATTGCCAACGCAACAGCCACGGTACGCCGCATACACCCCTCCATGAAATTGAAATCAATGATTCTGATGGCAGCATTGCAAAAAGGGTACCGCGCGACGATTCCGGGAAATTGATTGGCAGCGCGCGCCGCTGTACGCGTCTCCCAATGATTAATTGTGCACGAAACGAATGAACACCGGAGTCACGTTGACCGCCGGAGCACACTGGTGTCACCGTGCGACACTCCTGTAGCGCCGCTGCAACGCTCACATTCTTGTGCAGGAATTTGCCGTTCGCGGCGACAACGTGAGCGTCGCTCTGGGAGTAAGTCGTTTTGATGCAGACGCATTCACGAAAGCGAACTCTTAGTCGCGCCATTCCAATGGCAAATTCGCCGATATTCGCGGTAGCAACTACTACCGGAGTGGTTCGCAGAGACAGTCGCGCCGCCGTAGATCAGGCTGTTATAATTCGTCGTTTGAAAGTGTTCGCTGCATGAATAGCGACATGTCGGGGTGTTAGCTCAGTTGGGAGAGCACCGCCTTTGCAAGGCGGGGGTCAAGGGTTCGAGCCCCTTACACTCCATCAAAAGCGCACAAATAAAAGAGCGACACCGCGACTTATCGCGGTGCCGCTCTTTTATTTGGAACGCAATATCAAATCGTGCTACGGATGCTCACGGTCGTCGAAAAACGAAGAAATTTCCGACCGTATCAGCCGCCACGTAATGCGCGTCAATCCAGTTTGCCAATTCCGGAAATTTTGCCGGCAAATAGTGCACGGTAACAAGCGGACTGTTCCTCCACGCACTTCGTTCAATCAAAACCAGGGTAGGGGGCTTGAGTTGAAGTGCTGTAAAGAATTCTTCCCTGTTTCTCTTGTGGCGAGCCGTAAGTTCGCCGCGCAGCGGCAACAGCGGTGCCCATATTGCAAAGCGACTCACCGTTTCGCGCTGACTCAGAAAATTGACCTGGGGATCATCCCATACGAACACCTTGTCAGTCCGTTTGGTGTGCGCAGCAACATAGGCAGTCGCGTTGCGCACATCCGCAGCGGTCATGATGCCGGGATAGTCTGTGAAACTCGCGTCAAATTGTTCTACTGTTATTCGGCGTGTTAACAGACGTGCCGATGCCGCCACACTTTTCAACGGCACGACCGACGCGCCCAGTGTAAGCACTGCGAACAATGCGACGAACAACGGGCGAATGAATCGTTCAGCACCTGATTTGTCTGCGTGCCACACCCGAAAGAACCCAATCGACGCTGCGAGTGCCAACGGCGGATACAGCGGGGCCCAATGGTATGTGAACCAGCGATCCTGCAGCACGATAAGTGAAATAACGGTCGCTATCCAGGAACCCAGCATCCAGTTGCGCCAACGCACAACACCAGTTGATGAAATCAGTCCGATTGCAATGGCTGGAATCGCAATAAGTACTGCGCGACGATTAAGAAGAAACTCGAGAATGGAGGAACCAGCGTGCAGCAAGCCGCCACGACCAGCGCCACTGTTTTCAAGATTGGCGCGAATATATGCGTCAAGGAATTCGCCTGCCGCATGACGTTGCCAATACCACGCAACGCAGAGTGCAATTGGCGCCAGGCAACCGGCTGCAGCCGCCCACAGCATTCTCAACTGCGTGCTTGGTGAGGGCGAACCTGCAAACAGTGCTGGAATGAGCGGAACGACAACCAACGCTGCATATATCGGCTTGATGAGTATTGCTACCCCGACAAACGTGCACGCCAGCGCAACGGATTTCGCGGTTGGAGTTTCAGTAGTAACCCACACCGAAAACACCATACACCAACCCACCCACAAATCGGGCTGGCCGAGTACGTTGTACCCCTGACCGATGAGTGAAAGAAAAAAAAGTGGTGCTGCATACAACGCCGTGCGTTTGTTTGTGTATCGCGACACCAGCAGGAAGACTGCGATTGTACCAGTAACCGAAATCAGCAAGTCGAATAGCCGGACAGCAAACGCTGTATGACCGAATAGTTCTTCCGCGAGGGCATAGACGAAATAGGTGACTGGCCCCTTAACATCCCACGCATCGACGTACGGAGTTCCCCCTTTCAGCAGCGTGCTGCCAATCCACGCGAATATTCCTTCATCCCAACTCAGTGGCCACGTTAGCGACGCCACGCCAGCGGCGATTGCCAGTGCGAGGAGAAACGCGAAACCGGCCCGGAAGCCTACGTCAACGGCATCGTAACGTGACGATAGCTGGGCCCTGTTCGGCTCTGTGGCGTTGGTTTGCACTGATTCCGTTTTTGGGAAGACTGTTACTGCGCGAGCATACGTTGTCGTCTGATGTCAGCAACGCAACGCGCTGCTTGCGTTGATCAGGCGAGATAAACGCCCGCAGTCAGTGTTGGATTACGCAGGCGCGACTCAGCAACAGCAATTGCTGGCGAAGCCGCCAGCAATGCTTCGAACTGCGGAGCCGACAGTGCGTCGCTGAAATGGCGACCCTGTTGCTCGAAGCACTGCAGCCGCTGCAGGCGTTGCGATTGTTCTGCGCTTTCCACTCCTTCGGCAACGACGCGCAAACCGAGTCCGCGCGCGAGACGAACCAGGGCGCCAACGATGGCGGCATCGCGCGCATCGGCCAGCATGTTGGTTACGAAGCGACGATCGATTTTCAATCCGTCAACCGGTGCTTCACGCAAAAACGTTAGAGAGGCAAAGCCGACACCGAAATCATCAACCACGAGATGAAGGCCGAGTGACTTCAGAGCTTTCAGCGTTTCAATGGCGACGTCACCGTCAACCATCGCGCTACTCTCAGTCAGTTCGAGAATGAGTGCGTCGGCGGGGCATCCGGTTTCGTGAAGAATTTCAGCTACGCGACGCTCAAATTCTCGCTCGCGCAATTGCACCGCCGACAGATTCACCGACACGCGCAGCTTGGCGCCCTCAGACGTGCGACGCCAGCGCACAACCGCTGAACAGGCAACGCGCAGCACGAATTCGCCAATTGGTACGATAAGTCCTGTGTCTTCGGCCAGTGGCAGGAATGAGGCCGGCAGCACCAATCCGCGCTCTGGATCGCGCCAACGCAACAGCGCTTCTGCGCCAACAATTTTCGAACCGACGACATCAATCATCGGTTGGAAGTGCACTTCGAACTCATGCCCGACGACGGCCGCGCGCATGCGCGATTCGCGACGATGCGGTACCGACGCTTCGGCGGCCGTAGCGGCAACTCCCAGAACCGATGCTACGCCGTGTACCGGCGTTGGCATGCGACCGCGACGGCGCGCGTACTTTTCGCGATACATCGCCGCATCGGCAGCGTCGAGCAACTCTTGCGCGTTTGCACCATCGAGCGGGGACATGGCCCCACCGACGCTGGCTTCAATGCCGTTGGCCGAAAGTCCGTCAGTGACGACCGGTTCAGCGAGACACGACAAAATCGTATCGCGCACGTGCGACACGTCGCGACGGCTGGTTACATCGGGGAGCAACACAACGAATTCGTCGCCACCAAGGCGTGCAACAGAATCGGAACGACGCACGCATCCCTGCAGGCGCTCAGCAACGAGTTGCAGCAGTTGATCGCCCCTGGCATGCCCCAACGTGTCGTTGATGCCCTTGAAGCCATCAAGGTCAACAAACAGAATGCCGGTTTTTCGCGCGTAACGCGCACCGAATGCCAGCGCACGTTCCAGGTGATCCAGGAACAACGCACGATTCGCCAGTTTCGTAAGCGGATCGTGCGTCGCACGATGAGCAGCGGCAATGCGTGCGGCCTCCAGGGCCGCGAGATGTCGTTGACGCTCAACGGCAAATCGCAGCAAGCGAGGAAGCGTGTCTGGCGCAGTATCCTTTTTCGCCAGACACTCTTGCGCTCCTGCGCGCAACGCACGAACTGCGAGCGGCTCATCGAGCGAACGCGCGTACACAACAACCGGCATCGTTGGCGCTGCACCGCGAATGCCCGCAAGCGTCGCGAGTCCGGTCGCATCATCCAAATCGAGTTCAACCAATGCGACATCGAACGCCGCTTCCATTAACACGCGAATCGATTCCACCAGTGACGCCGTGCGTTGCAACGCGAGGCGCGAACCCCAACCTGCGATCAACACCAATTCGGCGCGATTCGCGGCGTCGTTGTCGTTTTCGACAAGCAACACGCGAATCGCGCCTTCAGCGGCGGACGGCGAAATTGAATTGGTAATGGTTTGCGACATCAGGGTGCGGTGCGCTTTGGTGAACCCAACAATACAATTCCTTTTCGTCCGCGCCAGTGCCCGGAACCACTGTGACACAGTTGTTTAACGCCGATACTTTCTGCTGTCCGTTGCGCAGCCCCTACACCATGCCTTTCATGACTGAAACTGCCGCTCACACGCCACATATTGGTGATCTCGCACCAGACTTTACCCTCGTTTCGACATCCGGTGAGATGGTCACGTTGTCGGACTTTCGCGGAAAAAAGAACGTGCTTATTGCGTTTTTCCCTTTGGCATTCACGAGCACCTGCACCGAAGAAGTTTGCGCGTTCTCCGAAGACTTCGACGAGTTTATTGGCAAGAATGTGGAGGTGGTTCCGATCAGCGTTGACTCCTATGCGACGCTCAGGGAATACAAGAAGAAATACGATCTCAAAGTAGAAATGCTCTCAGACTTCAAGCGCGTCGCATCACGCGCCTACGGAGTTTTGCACGAAGAAAAGTATTATTCGAATCGCGCCTACTTCCTCCTCGACAAGGCGGGTCTGCTTCGCTGGGCGCACGTGGAGCACCCCGCGAAAATGCGACGCGAGAACGCCGAGCTTTTCGAACAGATCAATAGGCTGGGAGCGTAAGCGGCCCGTCAGACCATGTTAAGATCGGAGTGAAACCTCACTCATGTGTGTGATCGGTCACCTTGTCCGATACCACATCCAGTCGTACCTTGTCGCAGTGCCTCAATCCCCCGCCGCTTCCAGTCTAAATGTCCGCTAATTCGCCGAGCCGGCGCGCGAAAGGCCCGAGTGCGCGCGAAATTGTGGTGTCGCCTCAACCCGCGTTCGCAGATGAAGCCGCCTTTCCCGTGCCCGGCACGCACTTCGGCCTGATTGCCGATCTTGCAACGCGATTGGCTCGCACGACGGACTTTGAAGCGGGATCACTATCTGCGCTTACGCTGCTTCGACGCTATTTGCGCGCGTCGCATGTCGAGCTCGAACTGCAACGCGCCGCAGACCGGCGAATTCTCACGGCGGATGCCCCCACTGCGTCGACTTCCGTACCGGTATTGATTGAGCCCAGTGAGACGGAATCGGTGCGGTACACGGTTCCATTGATTGCCGCCGGAGAACGCGTGGGCGTTTTGGTTGTGCTGCTCCCCGCCGAACCGTCAAGAGAAGTCGAAGCTGTTCTCAAAGTATCGGCCGACATGCTCGCCGCAACCGTTGCACGCGCTTTGCACACCAGCGAACTGGAAACCGAAGTTGTGGCGCGCGTACGCGAAGTTGCCGAGCAACGACGGTTTATTGAACGCGTGGTGGATTCGTTCCCGGCTGGACTGTACGTAATTGATCGCGAGTATCGGATACACGCATGGAATCGCAAGCGTGAGACGGGAATGCAGGGTGTGTCGCGCGAAGATGCTATTGGTCGCACCATTTTCGAAGTGCTGCATCGGCAACCGGCAGCGTTGCTAAAAAAGGAGTTTGACGAGGTGTTCAACTCGGGTCGACTACAACAATTCCAAATGGAAAGCACGGCGACGGGCGACGTTCGCACGTTTCGCATTTCGAAAATACCGATGCGCCTTGATGATGACATCGTCACACACGTCATCACACTCGGCGAAGATATTACGGAATGGAAGGCTGCTATCGATCGAACGGCGCAGTCCGAAAAACTTGCGGCGCTTGGTCACCTCGCTGCTGGTGTCATGCACGAAATCAATAATCCCCTCGCCACGATTGCCGCTTGTGCGGAGTCGTTGGCGTTGATGCCGGCCGTGTCGGATACGGCAGTGCCCAAAACTGGTTCACCGCCATCGGAACTGTTGCGAATTATCGATCTCGAAGTGCATCGCTGCAAACGCATCGTGAATGGTTTGCTCGATTTTGCGCGCCCCAAACCCACCGCTCGCCAACCGCTCGACTTGAACACTATTGTGCGGCACACGTTGTTTCTGTTGCAGCATCATCCGCAATACAAGCGCGTGAAAGTGGTGGCGGACCTTGAGCAGGCTCACCCCATCATTGTGCATGCCGACGCGGATCAGCTGGTGCAGGTGGGGCTGGCGCTTGCAATCAACGCGCTCGATGCGACGCCGGACGGACGGCAGGTGACCATTCGAACACACGCCGAACGCGGTGCCGAAGTCGCGCCACACGCGATATTTGAAATTGCCGACGAAGGTCCGGGAATTCCGCGCGCGCATTACAAGAAAGTTTTTGAACCGTTTTTTACGACCAAGGCCATGGGTCAGGGAACCGGACTTGGACTGGCAATATCGTATGGCATAATCAGCGATCACGGCGGCGTACTTGAAGTTGTGCCGACCGAGTTACCGGGCGCGACGTTTCGCGTTTCGCTGCCTCTCGTGAACTGATCGCGAAAGAACAGATGACAACAATCAACACCAGCAGGCCGATTACCGACGAGTCCACTCAACCGCCGGAAATTACGCCGCCTATTCGGGTGTTGCTGGCGGAAGACGAACCGCACCTCGGCATCATTCTCGAGCAATTTCTGAACGCACGCGGTTTTGTTGTAACAATTGTTCGCGACGGCGCAGCGGCGCTGGAAAAGCTTCAGTCCGAAGTGTTTGACGTTGGTTTGCTTGACATCATGATGCCGGAAGTTGACGGCCTCGAAGTGTTGCGACGTGTTCGTGAAAAAGCTTTGCCTCCGGAGATCATCATCATTACCGGAAACGGCACAGTGGAGACCGCAGTTGCCGCGCTCAAGTTGGGTGCGTACGATTTTCTCACGAAGCCTTACCGCATGGCGGAAATTGAAGCGCTCGTGCGTCGGGCCTGGGAAAAACGTGTGCTTACTCGCGACAACGTTTTTTTGAACACACGACTTAGGCGCAACGAACCGATCTCAAGGTTCGTGACGCAGTACGCCCCAATGACTGCGGTGCTCGGCCTCGTTGAACGCGTTTCATCGAGCGCGTCGCCGGTGTTGGTGACTGGCGAATTTGGTACTGGCAAAGGGCTGATTGCGCGACTGCTGCATTCGCAGGGTGATCACGCCGGTGGCCCTTTTGTTACGCTAAAGTGTGCTTCACTTAACGAAGCGAAATTCGAAACCGAATTGCTCGGTGTTGAGCTGGGCGCGTTTCCAGGCGCGACGGCGAGAACGCCTGGTGCGCTGGAGCTGGCCGCAGGTGGCACGCTCCTTTTCGACGGCATTGGCGAACTCGATCTCAAGTTGCAGGGAAAACTTTTGCGCCTGATTGAGGCCGGTTCGTTTACTCGCGTTGGCGGCGCGCAAAAAATCGAAATCAACACGCGCATTGTTGCGACGACCAATCGCGATCTTCCGCGTATGGTTACGGCGGGACTGTTCAAAGATGACTTGATGCAGCGCATTAATATTGTTCGAGTGGCGCTACCGCCGCTCCGCGAACGGACGGCCGACATCGCGTTGCTCGCTGAGTATTTTCTTTCGCAATTCAGCGTTGCCGGTGTGCCGCGTTTGACTGACGAAGCCATGGGCGTTCTTGAACGATATCGCTGGCCGGGCAACGTGCGAGAACTGCGTAACGTGATGGAACGTGCCGCGCTGCTATCCACCGGCGGAATTGTTGAAGTGCGTGACTTGCCAATCGGACTCGAGGCAGGCTCCGGCGCGCGCCCTGCGCCGACCGCGCCACTAACGCTTACTGAACTCGAGCGCCGACACATTCAAGACGTTCTGGATCGCACTGGTTGGCACCAGGGACGCGCGTCGGAACTGCTCGGCATTTC
Organism: Gemmatimonadaceae bacterium; assembly: GCA_040004455.1. Taxonomy (GTDB): domain Bacteria; phylum Gemmatimonadota; class Gemmatimonadetes; order Gemmatimonadales; family Gemmatimonadaceae; genus Gemmatimonas. The sequence continues at coordinate 3,710 of JBDUAX010000075.1, read as the reverse complement.
ACCAAAGACGTTGTATCGGAAAATTCGAGAATACGGTTTTCATCGCCCTTCGCGTTTGGGTGGAGCGCTTGATGGAAATTGATCGCTTTCGCTCTATCGGCCAAACGAGAACTTCTTGTTGCCGGTTTTGCACGCGTGGCTTTTTGCGCGTTGCCAACTTTGCATTGTGAGATCTTGTGAAAATTCTGGTTATCGAAGACGATCCGACCGTCGGAGAATTTGTGAAGCGCGGTTTGGAAGAGCAACGCTGGCAAGTTGATCTCGTCGCCAACGGAATTGCTGGTGAGCGTCTCGCAGTCACTCAGCCCTACGATTTAGTTGTGCTCGACATGCGTTTGCCCGGTAAGAACGGACTTGACGTGTTGCGCACGTTGCGTTCCCGCGGGTTCGAACGACCAATTCTCGTTCTTACGGCGCAAGATGCCGTCGATGCGAAAGTGGAGACACTTCGCGCTGGAGCCGACGACTACGTCACCAAGCCATTTGCTTTCGAAGAGCTGTTGGCGCGAGTGGAAGCGCTCAGCCGTCGCCCGCGCGCGCTGGCATCACCCGTACTGCACGTTGGTGATCTCGAACTCGATCAGGGCACCCGCGAGGTGCGTCGCGCGGATGAAGCCATCGAGTTGACCCCAAAGGAATACGCCGTGTTGGAGTATCTCATGCGTCATGCGGGGCGCGTCATGAGTCGCACCTTGATTACCGAATATGCGTGGGGATATCACTTCGATCCGGGCACCAACATCGTTGATGTCGTGATCAACCATCTTCGCAAGAAGATTGACGCCAAGCATGACAAGAAGCTGATCAGCACCGTTCGCGGTGTTGGCTACATGATTCGCGCCTAGGCCCGAAGTCGAGACGGCTCGTGGGCTCCATTCGTTCCCGCCTGACAGTCGAATTCACGACGTTGTTGCTCGGCGTCATGCTGCTGTTTGGCATCTCGCTGCTTGTATCGCGACGGTCAATCGCGCTTGCCGAACTTGAACGCCGAGTGTCGCTGGAAGCAGAGCAGACGGTAAAAATTATCGAGCGCGTTCGTGGCTCTATTGTGATCACCAGGAACACCGGCGACTCGCTCTTTGTAAACGATTCGAGCCGGGTATCCAGTTCGGTACGGCTTGGGCAATTGCTCGAGTTGTTGCCAGATTTCGTGTTCATTGTTGATCGCGACGGAAACCCTCTGTACAGATCTGAGTTGGCGCGAGGTTTGACTGAACGCGACAGTATTCAAATCGAAACCGCAGCACTGACTATCCCCGATCGAGCGTCCAGGCTGGTGTCATTGTCTCACGGGCAAGTGTACCTGACCGTTCGCAAACAACTGACGAATGAGAAGGTTGGCCAGGTGTGGGTCGGCACCAACGCCGACAATGCACGATTCGCTCCAGCAGAATTGCTTGCGACGATGCTGATCATCGCCCCGTTCCTGCTCGCGATTTCCCTGAGCGGCGCATACTTCATTGCCGGTCGCGCATTCGGTCCGGTCGATCGCATCATCGATCAGGTTGAAGCGATTTCAGACGGGCGATCATTGCATCGGCGATTGGCCATTGGTGCTGCCGGCGATGAACTCGCGCGTTTGTCATCCACACTAAACGCAATGATCGAGCGACTGGAAACCTCGTTCGGAGCACTGCGTCGATTCACTGCCGACGCCAGTCACGAATTGAAAACCCCGCTCACGGTAATTCGCGCTGATGTTGAACGATCAATGTCGCCGCGTACGTCGGCGTCAGAAAAGGATATCGCGCTCGAAGAAGCGCTGCAGCAGGTCACGCGCATGGCCGATCTTGTCGAATCGTTGCTGACACTCGCGCGTGCCGACGAAGGTCGTTTCGATTTGCACCGTGAGCCCGTGCAGCTTTCCGATCTGACGCGTGAAGTGGTTGAGACAGCTCGCTTGCTTGGCGAAATGGCGGGGCTCACTATCAACGTTCCAATAATGGAAGATGCTGAGGTGCTCGGCGATGCGACGCGTCTACGTCAATTGTTTCTGAATCTTGTAACGAACGCCATCAAATACACGGCGCGAGGTGGACGCGTGGAGATCACGTTGGCGAGAGCAGACGATCAGGTGTTGTTTTCTGTTCGAGATACGGGCATTGGAATTGCTGCCGCCGATTTGCCATATATTTTCGAACGCTTCTGGCGAGCCGATCGCGCGCGTTCCCGCGCGTCGGAGCGCGGTGGGTTTGGGTTGGGACTCGCCATTTGCCAGTGGATTGCGCAGGCCCACGGCGGTTCATTGACTGTTGAGTCGCGATTGGGGCGCGGCAGTCGCTTTGTGGCCGTTCTTCCATTGTCAAAACCGGCAGCAGTGAATGCGTGACGGGAAACACGACACGCTGCCGCTGAATCGAGCTCAGCTGTGTGCAGGCGAACTCGACTGAATGCTTATCTAATTGCGGGCTAATCGGATCTTAATGAACCCACCATTGCTGCTTCATTTGCCGTATGTACTATCCCGTCGCACAGTAAACCGAACGTAGTTTCGGTACTGCAACCCGTACCCGGATTGGTGCGATGCTCAACAATTTGATCGAATCCAAAGCAAAGAAGCAGAAGCGCTTTGGGGGCCAGGCGTTCTCAATCGTTGCCCACATGGTCGTTGTGGCGGGCGCGGTCGTACTTACGGCGAACGCGGGCATCATCAACGAAAAGACCAAAGAAGAAAAGGTCGATTTCGTTGAAGTGAAGAAGGACGAGCCCAAACCACCCGAGCCGGACAAGCCACCGCCACCGCCGGATGTCGTGGTGCAGCAGCCGCCGCCAAAGGGATTCCAGGTGCTTCAGGCGCCAATCGAAATCCCCACGATCATTCCTGAAATCGATTTGTCGAAGAAGATGACCGACGCAAACGACTTCAGTGGAAAGGGTGTGGCCGGCGGTACGGCAACTGGTGTCGGGAAAGGCCCAGCGCCGCCACCACAAGGCGATCAACCGTACTTCGAGTTCCAGGTAGAAAAGCCAGTTGTCAGCGCTCCAGGCAGCCCTGGCCCCGCCTTCCCGGAAATGCTCAAGTCAGCGGGCGTCGAAGGAACCGTTCTCGCGCAGTTCATTGTCGATACGACAGGTCGTGCCGAAGTCGCGTCCTTCAAGGTGCTCAAGTCCGATCACCCCCAGTTTGACCTTGCAGTGAAGAACGCTCTGCCGCGCATGCGGTTCCTTCCCGCCGAAGTTGGTGGCAAGAAAGTGAAACAGCTCGTGCAGCAGCCATTCCAGTTCTCGCTCACCAAATAGTTTCGCCGTTCATCTCACAGCACTCAGGAGACCGTTTCAATGAACATGTCGCTAGCCGAACTCTTTGCATCGATGGGTCCCTTTGCAAAGGGTATCGTATTCACGCTGCTGGGTATGTCGGCATACTCAATGTCGATCTTCATTTCGAAGTGGTGGAACATGCGTAAGGCGCAAGCCGAAACGCGTAAGTTCGCACCGGAATTTTCGCAGTTCCTCGAAGAAGACAATCTCACTGAAGCAATCAAGCTCGCTGAAGGTTACAAGAAGTCGCACGTTGCTCGCGTTCTCGGTGGTGCGCTTGGCGAAGTTCGCCCGCTCATTCAGGACGGCTCGGTCACAGTTTCCGACATCAACAGCGCCGAGCGTGCGGTTGAGCGCGAAATGCTGATGACCGTGGTTGACATGAAGCGCGGCCTGGGCGTGCTCGCGACGGTTGGTTCAACCGCGCCGTTCGTCGGACTGCTCGGCAC
>JBDUAX010000448.1:0-3880 GCA_040004455.1 Gemmatimonadaceae bacterium | reverse complement strand
AGTATGGCGTGCCGCCGCCAACTGGAGTAGCTGTGACTTTGAAGCGCGGTTTGGTAGTCGACGAGCTGACGCTCGTTACAAGTCCGGTGTTCGCAACGTTCGCGATGGTTGCAATGGTTGGATCGAGTGCTTCGAATACGAATGTTGCGGGAACAACGGCTCCGCCGGGTGAAACGCGCGCCGTGGGGAAAAGCTGCGCCTGAAATCCCGGTGGGAATGACGATGAACCCGCGCTGATGTCGATGAACGCAATGACTGGGTCACCAACGGTGATTTGCGCGGAGTTCGTTTTGACGATGTTGCCGGAAGTTGCCGTGACCGTGATGGTGACCGGTGTTGTGTTTGAGGCAACGCCAGTAACTTTTCCGGTCGCGTCGACCGTCGCGGTGTTTGGATCGCTGGAGAGCCACGCAAGAGTAGCGGTGGTTACCGTTGCGTTGTTGGCGTCTTGCGGAGTGGCCGTGAATTGCGCAATGCCGCCGACGCTCACTGTGTTTGGTCCGACAATCAATACGTGATCGAGCGGGCCGGCCGGTTGTGTTACCGGGCAGATATTCGAGCTAACGGCACTGTTGCGTGGGTTTGGCAAGGCCGCTGAAAAGTCTTTCGAGAGGTCACCGGTGTACGCGCAGGAATTGTCGCCGCGAATGACCGCATTTGTATTGCTGGGAGCGGGTGTCATTTTCGATCCGCAGTCTGATGCAGTCGTACCGAAGCTGACTGCATCGACAACGTTGGCGGGACAGGCCGTTGTTAGCAGCGTTGTCGAACTGGCAAGCGCGACTTTGCCGGCGGTAGCCGAAAGCGCGAGAGATCCAGTTGCATCGGGAGTTGGGAGATTCGTGGAGCCACCGGCTCCCTGCGCTTCCTGGACAAGATAGTAGTGTCCGGGTTGAATCGAGCCTGTCAAGTTTGTTGCGGCCCAGTTAGTGCCCCCCGCAGATGTGTATTGCACGCTCCATCCGGAAACATTGACCGCGAAGTCATTGGGGTTGAACAGTTCGACGAAGTCGTTCTTGTATGTCGATCCTCCATTACCGCCACCGCCATAGACCTGACTAATAACAAGTTGCGGTAACGCTTGAATTGTCACGCCATCGGCCTTCCTCGGCGATGTTGAAGCGGTGGTTGGAAGTTCAGCGAGTGGAGAACAACTCGCGAGCATTGCTGCGACAACAGCCAGAGCTGAGCCGAACGTGAGCGATTTGATGATGCGCATGAGATGGGGAAACGGGTTACGAATGCAACAGCAATGAGTGCGTACGCGGGATGTCGAAACTAAGCCTTTGCGAATCGGCATCAGTTGCAAACAGATGTCAACAGCGCGTCACGATTAGTAAGCGGTTTGGTGAGCAAAGTCACGGGGAAAGCGAGCTGTGCGGCATGCACTCGCCGAAGAAACCACAAGCTCGACCGTGCCCACACACCGTCAAATCACGTCAGTTTTTAATACTGCGCCGAGCCGGATTTCAATAGAAACACTTTGGTGTGTCCGGCTCGAAGTAAGGCGGATTGAGATATGGCCAGTTTCGGAAGCTCAGCATTAGTTCGTGCTGGACGATTGCGAAATTCCGCCTCGAATCATCGCTACAATTGGCAACGCCACGAACACCATGTGACCGAAGAATTGAATCCACCAGCGAAAGTTGATTGCTGTTGGCCGATGATACAGCTGCGGAAATAACACCAGCGACATTGTCATCCAGATAATTGGACCGTAAACGCACGCGGCTGCGAACATTCCGGGAGTGGTTGCAATTGTGCGTCGTAACCACGCCGATTGCGTAGTGATCAACCAAAAAACTGTTGTCCACGTCAGCGCGACACCAAAGTGCATCAACACGCCAATTAGCGCCGGTGTTGTGCCTCCATCGATCGCGTCTTTGCCGAGTAGCGCGGACGCGACGCCTTGCCAGAGTTTGGTAACCGTTGAACCGTAGAAGAACGCGGCCAATATACTTGAGAATAGGCCGTCGCAAATGGCCGTGACGAGCCAGGCGCGGATGAGAACAGCCAGTGGATTTAGTATCATCGCGAAAATATGGTGCGCGTTAACACGTACCGCGAATTTCTCATCCGACGCGAATCAAGCGGCCGCAAAATTGGAGCAAGTCGTCGGAATTCACCACAATTCGCTGGACAGAATGCGACCGGTCGTTCGAATCAGTCGTAGCTGTTTTTGCGCCTGCGCAATCGCAACCCGTGATACGCACGTACAACGATCGCGAGCACAATCAGTGACAAAATCGGCCAGGCGTAGATGCCCGTAGCGTGCAAAATAGCCCACGTATTGAAGCCCGGCAGTTTCAGCCAGTCGAAAAGCATTCCCAACGGCGTAAGCAAGTAGAAGCCGCCCACTGCGGAAATTGCCAGCGCTGTCAGAACGCGGAGCGGCTTCAATTCAATTCACCGTATGCAGGTGTTGCTCACCCGACGTCGCCTGTATTTGACCGCATCGTGATAGTCATCCGTTGGCGTAACCAATAGTGTAGGCTCGCGCGCCAAACCAATGGCGATGGCGACGTCTGAAATTCAGCGGGAGAGAACCTATGAGACGAGTAATTCGCTGGCCGGCGGTAGTAGCGATCATAACCGGAACAGTTTTGGTGTACGCGAGCGCCGGTGCAGCCACTGACGATCGCATTGCCTTTCCAGACGGCTATCGCAGTTGGACGCATGTTTCAACATCGATGATTTCCAGTGGAGCGAACGGGGCGAATATGCATCACATTTATGCGAACTCCAAGGCTATGGAGGGCTATCGCACGTCGCAATTTCCGAATGGATCGATTATCGCGTTTGACCGCTTCGGATTGCTGGTGAACGGCGCCACAACGAAGGCAGGCGATCGGCAGGTGGTTGATGTGATGATACGCGACAGTGCGCGATTCGCCGAAACTGGCGGGTGGGGCTTCGATGAATTTGTTGGCGAGAGCCGCACGCAGCACTCGTTCGACGCGTCACAAGCGGTCGCGAACTGTTTCAAGTGTCATTCACAACGCAAAGACAACGGCTATGTATTTTCGGGTTTTCGCGACAAGGAGAGATTGTCGCCCTAGAAGGAATTCAATTCACACTAAACTTCACATACTCGACCTTCGTTGCAGCAAGAATTTCCGAAATTGCCTGGCGGTCGCTGGAGGTCAATTTCGCGAAATCGGGATTGTTGTCAGCGCCGCCGAGTATCGCGTGCAGCCGACGGTACACGGCGTTCCGCGCGGCTTCAGGCAGCGACGAGAATCCTTCCGAGTAAATGAGGAAACTCAGCGGAAATTTGAAAAGCCGATGTTCGAGATCGAAGTCGCGCAGTGAGCGACCCGCGTTGTCGCGCGGTCCCGGTTGCACAAAGTCTTTCGTGAACGAAGTACTCTCGTGAATGGGCCCATTGAACGTCGCTTCGTCCGTGAAAAGCATGGCGCGAACGAGATGTTCAACGGCGAATTGAAATTTCGCGTTGGAATTCTCGAGCGGTTCTGCGTTTGTCGTGTCACCACGGTAGCGTGAAATAACGAGCTGCTCCGCCTGCGCTTTGATGGCTTCGTTGTGCACGATGGTGATCAAGTTGTGCACGGATGTTTGGTGCACCAACACCATCAACGCCACAATGTCGCTGTAGCGTGCAATGTAGCGAGTGGTCGAAACCTTGCCGTTGAGATCAGTGCGTGCACTCTCTGCATTGAGATTGATTTCCTTCAAGTACAGTTCCTTGTCAGCAACCTCGCTGTAGAGTTTTGGCGCAATCACATTGCCTGAATGTCCCGTCTTGCCATGCGTGCCCGTGACATACCAACCGCCGAAGCGCTTTTCAATTGCGGTCGCGTCAGTGGTTGAACCGTTTTCCAAGTTTGTAATGGCGTAGCCATCGCGGTCGGCCAGCGTC
>JBDUAX010000074.1:0-13194 GCA_040004455.1 Gemmatimonadaceae bacterium | reverse complement strand
GGCCAGCGAATCAACTTGCGCCTTGAACGCCGCGGCGTCGGTGCCCTGAACACTTTGCAATTTTGCTACAAGTGATCGCGCTGAGAGAAATTCCCTTCTCGATGCGCGCGCCTTGTCGTACATCTCACGCGTGAGCGACATGAGTTGAGCAATTCCCAACGCTGGCGTCTTCACGCGCGGATCGAGTTTGACGGTGATGGGTTGCGTATAACTCTTGCCATCCACAGTTAATCGCACGGTGTAATTGCCGGGAATGGCCCATGGTGCGTTCACAGCCGAATACGTGCGATGTGGAACCGCACCACCGCCACCGCGTCCTGCATCTTCGTTAATAGGATCGAAGCGCATATCCCAATTGAAACGATGCAGCCCCGCCTGCGTTCCTATTACAAGCTGAGGTGCCGGCCAATACAACGGCAATCCGCAATCGGGCAACGAAGGAGTCTGCTGACAAAGTGTGTTGTACTTCGCGGGATCGGCCGCGGGATCGACACCGCGCAATTCCTGTTTGTCGCTGTCGTATGTGCGAACAACTACGCCGGCGTTGTCGAGTATCTCGATTTTCAACGGACCGTTCGCGCGTGACGGCAAGTAGTAATCAATGAGCGCACCCGGCGACGGATTCTCACCCGCCGGTACCTCTGGAGGCCAAGGCGTTGGGTCATTGGTTGCGAAACGAATACGGAGCGCGGGTGCCGGCTTGAAAAGAAATGCGGCGTTGGCTTTCTGTGCTGTTCCGAGTTCGGCGAATTGTCGGAGTGGCGTGATGTTATCGAGAATGTAAAAACCGCGACCGTGTGTTCCAGCAACCAAATCGGAGCACTGACAAATGGTGTCATCCTTGATTTGAATGTCGCGCACGGAAATTGCCGGCATGTCGAGCTTGAGTGATTGCCAATGATCACCGTCGTCGTACGAAACCCACACCTGCGTTTCTGTCGACGCGAACAGCAATCCTTTCCGCCGCGGGTCTTCGCGAATGGAATTTGTTGGTGCGCCACCGGCGAGTCCCGTGTTGATTTCCGTCCACGTTTTTCCACCGTCATGCGTGCGCCACAAATGCGGATTGAAATCGTCAACGCGCATGGTATTCGCAGCCGCGTACGCCGTGAGTGAATCGAAATGCCCGGCCTCAATATTGAAGATGCGCGACCACGGTTTGATTTGCGCCGGGGTCACATCCCTCCAATTCACGCCGCCGTTCATTGTCACTTGAATGTTGCCATCGTCGGTGCCGGCCCAAAGAATGCCAAGGCCGCGTGGGGACGCCGATAACGCGGTGATTGCACCCGTCGGTGCGGCCGTCACGGTACTCGCGTATTTCCCTGCGGTTGCGGGAATTTGCCAGAACTGACGCGCGAGATCGGGGCTGATGCGCGTCCAGCTATGACCACGGTCGATCGTTTTCCAAACGGCGTTTGACGCATAGAACAACACATCGGAATTCACGGGCGACCACACAATCGGCATCGTGCGCACATTGCGATTGAACCCCGACATGTCCGGGCCGATCGTGCTGCTCTGTCCCGTTTTACGATTGAACAACGACACGTTGGTGCGTTGGCTGCCAAAAACTTTGTCCGGATCTTTCGGGTCAGATGCGGCAACTCCGTATTCCTGAATGTTTACCGGATGCCAATCGTGAAAAGTGATTTCACCATCCATTGATCGACTGTCAACGCACGCGGAACCCGAATCCTGCTGTCCGCCGCACACACGATATGGAAATCCGTTGTCAGTGGAAACGTGATACATCGCAGCGGTGGGCTGGTTGTACCAATTGCTCCACGACTTTCCGCGATTGCCGGAAATAACTCCACCCTGATCGGCAACAACAACCAGAATGTCGGGATTCATTGGGTTGATCCACGTTTTCTGATAATCGTCACCCCCCGGTGCGCCACGAACGGCTGTCCACGTACCACCGCCGTCTTCCGTACGCCAGAAAACAGTGGAGGAACTGTAAATGACGTTTTCGTTTTTCGGATCGATGGCAATCGTTGGTAAATCGCCGCCACCAATGCGCACCAATGGACGATTGTCCGGTGCGGCCGGTGCATTCGGCTTACCCTTCACATCGTCAAATGCGAGATGCCAATGCTCGCCGCCATCAAGCGATTTATAAAATCCAACGCCGCCGCCACCAGCACCGCGACCGCCACCACCGGGCGCCGTCGCAGCGGCAACCATCGCGTACAGTATTTTCGGATTGCTCGGCGCAATCGCAATATTTGCTTCGAGAATTTGCGGAAGCCCATCCGTCAATTGCTTCCACGTGGTGCCACCGTCGATGGACTTGAAAATTCCATGACCCGGCGCATTGCCACCGAATCCGCCACCTTCAATAAAACTCTGTTGTTGTTCCCAGAGCGCCGCATATACAATGTTCGGATTGCTGGGATCGATGCGCACATCGTTCGCGCTGGTGTATTCATCGTGATACAGAACCTTCTGCAAAGTTTTGCCGCCATCGGTTGACCGAAACACTCCACGTTCGGCGTTGGGTCCGTAAGGATGACCGAGCACCGCGACAAAAAATCGATCGGCATTTTTGGGATCGACATCGATGTGCGCAATCATCTGGCTTTGTGGCAAACCAATGTTCGTCCACGTCTTGCCGGCGTCTGTTGATTTGTAGACACCATCACCGGTCGCGAGATCGGGGCGAATAATTCCCGCGCCCGTTCCGACGTAAATCACGTTCGGATCACTCGGGGCAACAGCAATTGCACCAATCGAACCCGTTGTTTGTTTGTCGAACAGCGGTTCCCAGTTCGCGCCATAATCGGTGGAGCGCCATACACCGCCATTGTCAAAACCGATGTAGGCGACGTTCGGTTGTGTTGCGACTCCGGAAACCGCTCGCGCGCGCCCGGCGCGAGTTGGTCCGATCATGCGCCAATGCATGGCCGATGCGAGTTCAGCGTACTGCGCGCTGGCGGTTGTTGCGGCGCACATGAGTAACGCACAAGCCACAGATACACTCTGACTCAGTTTTTTGACTGTCTCTGACACGTGATTCTCCCAGAACGAAAAACCTTCATGACGGTACGATGACGGGAACGACTTCGGGAAAACGCTGCAACTCAAACGAACTCACTCATCGATGTACCAGACCCAATCGTCAATACTGTGACCGACGACCGCATTCGCAAGGGTTTCGTGCAAGTGCGAGGCTCTCGCGCGCACAATTTCAAGAACGTCAACCTGGATATTCCGCGCGACGCGTTAGTTGTGTTCATCGGAATATCCGGATTGGGTAATTCCGAGGTGAGCCGAACGGCCAAATATCGTAGGGAATTTTTGAACGGAGAGTGTTTCAAGCGGAAGCGCGGAGCGGTGGCAGGCGAAGTTCGAAAGTGAGGCGCGGAGGAACTGCATTAAAAAATGAAGATGAAATTGCGGCCAGACCTTCCGCAGGAACTAGAACTGTCAGCGCAAATACGATGACAACTACAACCGCTTCGCGAGTTCGATGGTCATTTCAGCGGCCGAAATTTCGCGACAAGCGGTGGCGTTTTGCCCTGACCAGATTGGAGAGAAATTAGAACGTCCCATCGCTTCTGCGTGCTTGCGGAGCGGCCCAATCAATGTTGACGCCAGCGGAAACTCAGGCGTGTCGGCATTCATTGGTCCGACTTCGCGCACAATCTGATTCACAATGCGGCGCGCCGGCGGCCGGTAAAAACATTGGTGATGGCAGTGTGCATCGCAAGTTCGCTCTTGAGCGCCGCTCGATGCATCTCGCTCGTATCGCATTCGTTGCCCAACAAATAAGACGTGCCGATTTGAACGGCGCTCGCCCCCAGTTCCATCGCTGCCCGAACGCCACTTGCGTTCGCTATTCCGTAATCAGCGACGCTTCAGGCAATCCAAAATGAAAACTCACAACAGGAGGCTCAAACTCGCCAATCCATTCAGCCAATACCGCGCCGAAGGGTGTTCGCGTTGGCGGCAGGAATTTCATTCAGCGATAGCCCAAAGTCCTTGTAATACGGCGCCAACACCTGTTTCCAATTCATATCACGCGCTGCATGCTCAACCGGCGTCTTGTGACAAAAGAAATGCACATTGAATGGCCGAGTAGTACTGTCACGAATTGCGGGCAACTCATGTCGCAAAACATCTTCGCGCAGCAACGCCGCAGGTAGCGAACCCAATCCGCCTGCGTTCGTCACCGCGATTGCCAACCGGCTGCCCTGCACTCCCGCCATTGGCGCTTGAATGATCGGTACTGAACGCCCAATAACTTCAAAAAATCCGGCACGTGATTCTAATTTCCCGGGTGATAGTCTTCTCCGCCATCCACGGTTCGAAATGCGTAATCGAACACGGCTTCGTGTTCGGATGCGTTGCGAGGTAGATATTCAAACCGTCGGCGAACGCGTTCATCAAAGACTTAAGCCACTCAGGACTCGCCGCACCGTGATGCGCGCGGCCTGGGTTCCAGCTGGCCATGTCTTTCGACGCGTCCTGGGCGTGCGCCTCCTTTCAAGGGAGAGGGCGCCAAAGGGAGCGGAGTGCGAGCGAATCGTGACTTGTGATGCATTCGGGGGATGTTGGTTTGGCGGGCCTTCCGCGAATCCCTTATGTTATGGTCTTGCCCAGGCGTCGCCAGCGCTCATCGGTCACATTCGGCCCCATTTTGGTTTTAGGGCTATTCTCGCCATGCGGTCGAGCGCGCGACCGGCGCGACGATCTTAAAAAATAGGGCCGTAGCAACATGGCTGCTTTGCAGAATTCCCATTTCCGCGTACGTTGGGACAGGCAACCAAGCGAGGAGTTTGCGATGAAATTTGAGAGTGGAAAGCTGGCCATTTTGATGGCAGCTGCGACCGTTATTTCAGGATGCGCCTCGGCCCCAAGAGGCACGTCCGCGCCTGCTCCCGGAGCGACGCCCGTTCTCTCCCAGGCGGAGCTCAGAAGTCAGACCGGTCCGTCAACTGCAAAAAAGGCCTCGGCGGCCGACGTGCAGTTTTTTCAGGGCATGATTCCCCATCACGCTCAGGCCGTCGTCATGGCGGGTTGGGCGGCGTCGCATGGGGCACGCTCCGATGTGCTGGCATTGTGTGAGCGCATCGTGGTTGGGCAACGCGACGAAATTGGGCTCATGCAGTATTGGTTGCGCACCCACGGTGAAGAGGTCACCGAGGCGAAACCGGGTAAAATGAAGATGAAGATGAACGGCATGGTGATGGAAATGCTCATGCCGGGTATGCTCACCGACGAACAGATGGCGGCGCTCGACAAGGCGCGCGGGTCGGAGTTCGACCGACTCTTTCTCCTCGGAATGATTGGGCATCACGAAGGCGCCGTCGCGATGGTGAATGAGCTCATGAATTCGCACGATCCCGCCAACGACGATCTCGTTTACAAGATGGCGTCGGATGTTTACGCCGATCAGACAACGGAAATCGAACGCATGACCAAAATGCTTCAATCGGTTCCGGGCTACAAAGCACCGTAATCACCCGTCGTACGCGTTTTTTGCATACCCCTCCAACCCACTTCATAACCGTGAAATACACCAAGATGTTGTCCGTACCGCTCGCTGCCGGAGTGATGTTTTCCGCCGCGTGCAGCATGAACAAGTCATCGTCATCAGGCTCAATGGCGTCGTCAGCTAGCGCGCCAGCGATGTCGATGTCCATGACTCCGCCCAGCCCCGATCCGCGTATCGGATTACGCACGGGACGCATGGCGCCGTACCCGAAGGACACCACCAAGCGCATGACCGTTGTTCCGGCCGCTGAAGCGTCGTGGAACATGCGGCTTATTGCGAATCGTCCACCGGCCGATCCGTTCATGGGTGTCACGCATTCCGATTTGGCGTTCAAAGATCATTACGTCATTCAGGGAAATTACGACGGCTATCAAGTGTGGGACGTGGCCAGTCCGTCAAATCCAAAGCTGTTCGACGAGTACGTTTGCCGCGGCTCACAGAGCGACGTTTCAGTTTACAAGAATCTGATTTTCGTTTCGGGTGAAGCACCGTCAGGCCGTCTTGATTGCGGCACGATTGGTGTTTCCGATTCCGTCAGCAAAGAACGTTTGCGTGGCATTCGCATTTTCGACGCGACCGATCTCAAGAAGCCCAAGTACATCGCCAATGTGCAAACGTGTCGCGGTTCGCACACGCACACAGTTGTTGAAGATCCGAAAGACAAGGAGAACATCTACGTCTACATCTCGGGTTCGTCAGGCGTTCGTCCGGAATCAGAACTCGCCGGATGCAAAGACCTTTCGCCAGACGTTGACCCACTCGGGGAACAGTTCCGCATTGAAGTGGTGCAGATTCCGCTCGCGCATCCGGAAAATTCGCATGTCATTTCGAAACCCGGCATTTTAACCCAGTTGGCTGTTGCTCCACGCAACAACTCGCGTCAGTCGCAGGACTCCGTTGATCGCGCCATGCAACTCGCAGCAACGTGCGCAGCGAATCCTGCATCGCCGATTTGTTCAGGCGGTGGTCGTGGCGGTCGCGGTGGCGCACCACGCGCTCCATCAGGCCCTGTGCAATGCCATGACATCACCGTGTACCCAGCAGTGGGTCTCGCTGGCGGCGCATGCGGCGGTTACGGATTGTTGCTCGACATCAGCGACGTCAAGAACCCGAAACGCTTGTACGCTGCGGCCGATTCAAACATGTCGTTCTGGCATTCAGCAACGTTCAGCAACGACGGCAAGAAAATTCTGTTCAGCGATGAATGGGGTGGTGGTTCAGCTCCGCGTTGCCGCTCGACGGACAAGTACGAGTGGGGCGCTGATGCGCTCTTCACGATTGAAAACGGCAAGGAAGTATTCCACAGCTATTACAAAATGCCGGCCGCGCAAACGAAGTTTGAAAATTGCGTTGCACATAACGGTTCACTCGTTCCGATTCCCGGCCGCGACGTGATGATTCAGGCGTGGTATCAAGGCGGCGTGTCGCTGATGGATTGGACGGACGTTTCCAAGCCGAAAGAAATCGCGTTCTTTGATCGTGGCCCCATGGACACCGTGTCGGCCGGAGCGAACGGCGGTTCATGGTCCATCTACTGGTACAACGGATACATGTACAGTTCAGAAATCGGTCGTGGACTCGACGTGTTTGAATTGTTGCCGAGCGCGTTCATCACGCAGAACGAACTCGACGCGGCGAAGACGGTGCACTACGACTACCTGAACGTGCAGGGACAACAGAAAATGGTGTGGCCGGCGACGTTCGTGCTGGCTCGCGCCTACGTCGATCAACTCAAACGCAGCAGCGGTTTATCAGCGGCGCGTTTGACTGAAGTGATGTCGCAGTTGGATGCGGCCGAAAAAGCGAAGGGCGGCGCGCGCAAGACTGCTCTCACTCTGTTGTCTGCCAAACTCGGCACGGATGCGGGTGGCTCGTCGGACGCAGCGAAGGTTCGCATGTTGTCGGCCGAGTTGATGGACCTTGCCAGTGCACAGTAACAAACGCAAAAATCGTTTGGCAGTGCTGTGAGCAGCTTTTGAAACACACCGCTTGATTCCAACCGAATGGCCGTCAGCAATGGCGGCCATTCGTGTAATTTGTTGACACGTATTTCCCACCACACTTCTCCCGCGAAGTTCAACAACATGAAAATGAAAACAATTCGATCGGCAGCACTTCTCACGTCACTTGCAGCGTCTTTACTGAGTGGCACCGCATTCGCACAAAAGACCACGGACATGGGCGCTGGTGGTGGTGGTAGTGCTCACGTAAAAACTGAATGGGCAGTTGCGAATGCGAACATCTCGATCGCATACGGGCGCCCGGCACTCAAGGGGCGCTCCGAAACGAAGATGATGCCCGTTTTTGCGGAAACGGACTCAGTGTGGCGCACCGGTGCTGACGTCGCGACGATCATAACGACCGACAAGACGCTCAAGTTCGGCACCATTACTCTCGCGCCGGGCAGTTATACGATCAACACGAAACCCGGCGAGACATCGTGGTCGTTCGTTGCAGGCAGGCTGTCGGGGCCCAAGCAGTGGGGCGTTCCGTATCAGCCTGCGCTTGAAATCGGCCGCGCGCCAATGAAGTTGGGCAAAACGGCAGCACCCGTTGAGCTGCTCACCATTACCATCGATCCGGCAGGCGCTGGCGGTACGCTGAACGTCGAATGGGGCTCGAAAAAGGTCAGCATTCCATTTACTGTCGTTCCGTAAGGACCTCAACAGTTTTGTAGTGTCACGCACGCCGCTTCCAGCGATGGGAGCGGCGTTTGCGTATTCTGGAGTAGGCGCGTTCGAACACAGTTTCCGCAGAATTGCCCACGGCATTCAACGTCCTGTCACGTGACCCACAAAAAACGCACAACTAACAACCTGGTTGCACTCGGCGCAGCCGGGGTTGTTGCAGTGTATGCGGCAGGTTATGTGCGCACTGCGGCCGCAGCACAGCGTTTCAGCGATGAATCGAATGATCGTCGCCCGGTCCCTGAGCGTGATGCGCCGTCGCCGCAGGGCATAGTTACCGCTGGCCAAACGAGTGACGCACGCATGGCGGAGAAGTTTGGGAACAGCGCGTCGGGTTCTGCTGCACTGATTGCTAAGCCGACTGTCGTTGCGGCAACGAATGCGCCCAGTGCTGTATCAGTAAAGAGCGAAAGACGAACAAAGAACGATGCAAATGTTGAGGCGGACAAATCGTCGACCAATGACGAAGCCGTGAAGAATGCAATGGCATCGGCGGCGAGCAAGGCTATGGCCGATACGTCCAAGACAGCGGCTGCAGCAGCTGCGCCTGTCACGACTCCTGCAACGACCGCCGCGACTGCGACAGTGATTCCTCCCGCAACAACTCCGCCTGTTGCTGCCACCGAAATACCCGCTAAGCCTGAAAAAGCGCCGCTCCCGCCGGGTGTGAAATGGCATGACGGCCGTTTCGTAGGCTATGGACAATCACGTCACGGCGACATCGAAGCAACGATTGAAGTGTGGGAAGGAAAAATTTCGTATGTGGCCATTTCACAATGCCTCACGCAGTATTCGTGTTCATTCATTGAAAAATTGCCGCAACAGGTTTTCGACCGACAAGGCCCAAACGTCGACAATGTTTCCGGCGCTACGCAAAGTTCGAACGCATTCTATTACGCCATTATGCAAGCGTTGCAGAAAGCGAAGTGAGTGACGTTTTGCTCCACACGTTTGCCTGTATGGGAACCGTGGTGAACATCAAGATTGTTGGCAATACGCCAAACGCCGCCAGTTTCACTGAGCGAAAGGAAGCTGTGTCGCGCGCGGAAAACTGGTTCCGCAAAATTGAAGTGAGTTGCAATCGCTTCGATGCCACGAGCGAAGTACGCAAGCTTTCTCAGCAACCGGGGGTTCCGGTTGTAGTGAGCACAATACTATTCCAGGCCGTGAATTTTGCCCTGGCCGTTGCGCAACACACGAACGGAGTCTTTGACCCAACGATTGGCCGGCACATGGAATCGCTGGGGTTCACGCGGGATTATCGGACTGGCGAAAATACTGCGTCATCGTTGCCGGTGCGCGCTTCGACGAGTTTCCGCGACGTTGAACTCAACGAAGCATTGCAAACCATCACGCTGCACGAACCTCTGCTGCTCGATCTCGGCGCAGTCGCCAAGGGGTTGGCGATTGATATGGCCGCGCGAGAACTTGAGCCGCTTGAGCACTACTCCATTGACGCCGGTGGCGACGTGCTTGTAAGCGGACGAAATCCTGATAGCGGCCCGTGGGCCATTGGCATTCGACATCCGCGAAACGCAGAACAGCTTATTCGCACGATGCACGTTTCCGATGTAGCCATTTGCACATCTGGCGACTACGAACGTTTTTCAGAAAGCAGCAGCCATCATCACATCGTGAACGCCGCAACGCTCGAAAGTGCGAACGCCCTGGCGAGTGTCACGGTGCTCGCTGATTCTGCGATGGTGGCCGATGCACTGGCAACAGCGGCGTTTAGCCTGGGGCCGAAAGCCGGATTGGCATTGCTCGAACGACACAACGTGGAAGGACTACTCGTAACACCATCGCTCACGCAATTCGCGACCGCGAGAATGCCTCTTGGCTGACGTGTTGCTCCAGTCACCGTCGTCGATGAGTGATGACCTGGTGCGCTTTCTGCGGACACCGAAAGGGCTGCTGACCATCGTACTGGTAATTCTGATGGCGATCGCCGCAACGGGCAGCGGGTTTGTGGTGGTTGCACCGGGCGTATTCGCAGCATCGATGGTTGCGATGATTATCGACGCACCCATTCTGCGATATCGCGAAGGGGAGTGGCAGTTTCCAAGTGGCGCGCTGCTCACTGGAATGCTGGTGGCGATGATTCTCACGCCGCACGAACATTGGTATTACGCGGCGATCACCGCGGCGGTTGCTGTGCTCAGCAAGTACATCGCGCGCACGCGTTCTGCGAACGTGTTCAATCCAGCGGCAGTGGCAGTTGTCGCGACGTATTTTGTTTTTCACACGGGGCAAAGTTGGTGGGGGGCGTTGCCGGAGTTAACACCAATTGCAATCGTGATGCTTTTCGCCACGGGCATTTTCATCACCCAACGCGTCAACAAAATTCCGGCGGTGATTGCGTTTCTCGGCGTGTACTACCTGCTCTCCACCGTCGCATCCTTCGTTGCTGACCCGGCACACGTTGCAGGACTCTTCCGTGCGCCCGATTTGCACGCCGCACTGTTCTTCGCGTTTTTCATGGTGACTGATCCGCCAACGTCACCTCCCAAACAACGCGATCAAATTGTCTTCGGAGTGATTGTCGCGGTGGTGGCATTCAGCACCTACGAGCTGATCAGAAACTCCGTGTACTTTCTCTTGGCGGGACTTCTGGTTGGCAATGTCTGGGAGGCCTGGCGTCGCGGGTATCATCGTCGGGCGCGTGCGAGTGCCAGGAGCGTGACAGTCGAATAGTCGTCAATTTTTCGATGGTATTAAGCCGATGTTAACGGAACGCAGTTCAGTGTGTCCACCAAGTAGCAATACGGTGTCCACAAATTGCGAACGCGGTGGTGGCGATGCGAGCTAACTCCATATGCTGCATCACCGCGACACCGGCACAATAAGTGCACCGTATGCGGGTACGAAGTTCCTGCAGCGTTTAGGAAGGATTCAGGATTTCACCACAGGAGTGGTCACCATGATGCGCCGAAGCGTCGTTCGCTCAGTTCTCGGGTCCGCGTTGTTCCTCTCGCCACTGGCACCATCGTTGGTCGCCAACGCGCAGAACCCGACCGTGGCCGTTACTGGCCTCGATGGGCAGGCACGTTTTACTGC
This sequence comes from Gemmatimonadaceae bacterium, assembly GCA_040004455.1. Taxonomy (GTDB): domain Bacteria; phylum Gemmatimonadota; class Gemmatimonadetes; order Gemmatimonadales; family Gemmatimonadaceae; genus Gemmatimonas. The sequence continues at coordinate 1,947 of JBDUAX010000074.1, read as the reverse complement.
CGAACAACTCGACAATCTCACGGGCCCCATAGCGCTCTATCCCGACGCGCTGCTGGCGCAGGTGCTGGTTGCCGCCACGTTCCCAGATCAAATCCAGGACGCCGCTACGTTTGTGCGCGCGAATGGCACTGACGGCATCGACAATCAGGCGTGGGACATCAGCGTGAAGGCAGTCGCGCATTATCCGTCGGCCTTGAATACCATGGCCGACAAAATCGATTGGACCACTGCGCTTGGAAAAGCGTACGCGAGCCAGTCGAGTGAAGTCATGACATCGGTTCAACGGTTGCGTTCGATGGCCGCCGCTCAAGGCAATTTGAAGACCACTGAGCAACAACAGGTTGTGCAGGAAAACGGCGTGTACGAAATCGCGCCGACGCAAACTCGCATTATTTATGTGCCGGTTTACGATCCGTACATCATTTATTCGCAACCCATTTTCAGCGTTGGTTTTCGCAGCAGCTACTGGTCGTTTGGTGTTGGCTTCCCAATTGGCGCCTGGTTGTCGTACGACTGCGATTGGGGATTACGCCGCGTGTACTACAATGGTTGGGCACCGGTTTACTACGGCTACGCCGGTGGATGGCGTGAACGTGCGCGTCCGTATGTTCGCGTAACTGACATCTACATCAGCCCGCGCTACCGCGACGTGTACGTGAACCATGCAATCATCAATCGCTATGTCGACTATCGCAACGTTGACCGTTACGGCAGCGTGCACCGTGGTCAACAGTTCGCGAGTCGTCCGGACAACCGTCACTTCGACAACGACGATCGTCGTGGGCCGCAGGGCAATCCGCCACGTGGTGGTGACAATCGCACCGGACAGGCACGTGGCGATGGTGCAGCGAACGATCACGCGCAATCCGGTAACAACAACGGCAATAACGGTTCGCGTGGTGGTTATCCAAACAACAGCGGCAACAACAACGGTGGCCGTAACGGTGGTGTGAACAACGGCGGCAACAACAACGGCAACGACAACGGTGGCCGAAACGGTGGTGCGAACAACAACGGCAACGACAACGGTGGCCGAAACGGTGGTGCGAACAACGGCGGCAACAATCGTGTTCCCCCGCAGAACCGCCGTAATGAACCTGGCCGTGCGCAGAACGGCCCCGATATCACGGCCCCTACTCGCACGCCGCCAACAACTCAGCAAGGCACGACACCGCCTGCTTCAAATGGTCAGATTGTGGTACCCGCGCGCACCGGTGATCAGGGCCACGTCATGAGCGACCCGCGATATCGGAATGCCGAGCCGCGTCGTGCTCAACCGGCGCAGCAGCCACCGCCGCAGCAGCAGGCGCAACCTCCAGTGCAGCAGCAACAGCAAGTAGTGGCGCCTCCGCGGGAGGCGCGGCATGAGCAACAGCAACAGGTTCGAGTGCAGCCAACACAGGTTCAACAGCAGGCGCCACCCAAGCAGCAGCCCGCCCCACCGGCCAAGGCGCGCTCTGATGACAAGGACAAGGGTCGCGGCGGAGATGACAAAGGTCGGGGTGGTGATGACCGCCGCGGTCGGTCACGGGGCTAGCGGGAAATAACTCCGACAAAAACGCCCGACGCAATTCGCGTCGGGCGTTTTCTGTTGTTGTCGTCAGTAAAGTGACTTTGGACGATAAATACTGCCGTTACAATAGAAAAAGCAAACGCAAACGGGGATCACGAACAGACGCGGATTGCTCCAAGTTGCTACGGAATGATCCGCGCCTGTCGTTTGTCCGCGTCCAGGCTGTCGCTTTTCATTTCTTGAAACCGCCTACGCCATTTTCGCCTGCAAGCGTTTGTCGATTGCGTCGAGGAAATCTTCCGTGTGCATGTATGGTGCCTGCGCGCTGATGAGCGTGGAGAGATCCTTCGTCATCTCGCCGGATTCGACGGCCTCAATGCAAACCGATTCCAGTGCACTCGCGAACTTCACGAGCTCGGGAGTGTTATCGAGTT
>JBDUAX010000073.1:0-13207 GCA_040004455.1 Gemmatimonadaceae bacterium | reverse complement strand
AGAACGGTCGCGGTCGTGGTGCCGTCGCCGGCGAGGTCGCTGGTTTTCGTTGCGACTTCCTTCACCATCTGCGCGCCCATGTTCTCAATGGGATCGGACAATTCAATTTCTTTTGCAACAGTTACGCCGTCTTTCGTGACGGTTGGTGCGCCAAATTTCTTGTCGATGACGACGTTACGGCCCTTGGGGCCGAGCGTGACTTTTACCGCGTCGGCCAATTGATCGACGCCGCGCTTGAGGCCTGCGCGCGCGCTGATATCAAAATGGAGTTCTTTAGCTGCCATGGTTGCGTATAAGTGTTAGATGGGTGTTGTGGACCGACTCAGCCGATGACCGCGAGCACATCTGACTCGCGCAGGATCAACAACGGCTCATTTTCAATGGTGACTTCGGTGCCGCTGTATTTGCCGTACAGCACTTTGTCGCCGACTTTGACGTCCATCGGCACGCGTTTGTCTTTCTCATAACGTCCCGGGCCAACTGCGACAATTACGCCCTGCTGCGGCTTTTCTTTCGCTGTGTCCGGGATGTACAACCCACCGCGCATCTGCTCGGTTTCCTCGAGCGGCTTGATGACGACGCGATCGGCCAACGGCGCTACTTTGCTCATGGGGTACTGCCCTCCTGCCTATTGGTCAGTGAACTAACTCGGTATCCAAAGGTGTTAGCACTCAACAGAGGTGAGTGCTAACACTGGACGAAATATTAAGCGGTGCCGGCCGGGGAGTCAACCCACCAAACAAGGCGAAGCAGTTCGGTAACTCTTTGCAATTAAATGACTTATCAGTTCATTGTGACATTGCTAACGGAGTTTTGCTTTCTCCAGAAAGCCGATCTTGCCTTCAATGCGCAACACATAGACGTAGTCGTTTTCGCCAAATCCGGCCAAAGCGTACCCCTTGGGGAATTGCACGCGCTCCTTCACTTCGCCTTCCCTGTTAACGATGTCGTACAGCACACCGCCGTTCGCGCTCGCCGATGTGCGCGGCACAATCCACAAGTTGCCTTTGAGGTCGATCTTGAGAGAACCCGGAGCAATCGGTGGCACGTAGTCAGCCATCTTACTGATCGGCACAAAATCGATTTGCGGAATGAGTTTGCGCGGTCCGTTGGGAGTTGGAATTGTCACCTGTGGTCGACTGGCGATTTGCGTTTCCAAAATGTTCTTCATGGAATCGATCTTGGTCTGCTTTTGCTCGTCGCTCAGGCGTCTCCAGTCGAAAGCCATTTTGGGTGTCGAGCGGCGTGAACCATCTGGACCGATCCAGTCAACGTGATAGTCGTGCGCGCGCACAATCGCGATCGACCCATCAGGAAGAATTCCAAATTCATCGGCGGTTGCGAGAGGATCAACAGTGGTTTTCATCTTCATGTTGCCCTGTCCATCCTGCGTCATCGTGATGGCACCAGGCGCAACAATCCTCACCGTTCCAATTGTGTCGACTTTGCGCGCATCAAAATCCGCTCGCAGCAGTGGACCGGAATCAGGAGATACCGGAATTGAAAACAATAATGTCGAACCGGGCTCAGGAGGTTTTACCTTCGGCGCATATTGGCCGCGATAAATCAAACGTCCTTGCGGGTCCATTGCGGCAAGACCAAGCGAACCGGTCGCCATGAGAATTGCGTCGGCGGGGCGTGGCAACGCCATCACGCGTGCAACCTTTCCGCTCGGATCGAGCACCAGCAACGCTTGCGTTGCGACATCGATGTACAACGTGGAGTCGGCGGTGTATCGCATTAACTGCGCCGACGGAATTTGCGTTGCCATTGCGGAACCCGTGGTTCCTGCAGAGTCGATAACCGACCTTTCGTTGCCGAGTGCGGCGTCGAACATTACCACGCGTCGACGCCCAATGTCGTTGACCAGCACGGACCCGTTCGACAACCCGCGAACAACAACTTGCGGCCCCATTGAATCTTTTGACGCCGCAGTGATTGCGCCAAGCGCGCGCACGGGGATCTTTGCAGTCGATGCCGTCGCGGGCTGCGCCTGCGATTCGGTCGCAAATGAAAACAATGCGAGCAGCGAGACGTAATTGATCCGTGTCATGAACGAATCATAACCGTCCCACTTAAAGAAACGAAATTGTGAGTTAAGGCGCTAAAGTAATTTTCATGTTAGCTATTCGCGTTCGCGGCTTCGTCAGTTGACGCTTGCCTTTTCAATGAAGCCTGTTTTTCCACTTACGCGTATGACAAAGACGTCGTCGCCGTTGCCGAAGCCGATAAGTGCATAGCCAGCCGGTAACTGTACGCGCTTGGTAATTTCGCCGCGCTTGTTGACGACGTCGTACAACACGCCGCCCCGCGCGCTCAATGATGTGTGAGGTAGGATCCACAAGTTTCCTTTTCGATCGGCTTTGACGGAACCTTGCCCAATCGGCGGCTCATAGTCTGGCATTTGCCTGAGTGACACAAAGTCGATTTCAGTTCTGAAATCTCGCTCACCTTCGGGAGTCGTGGTCTTCCGTGCAGGCATGCCTTCAATTTGTCTTTGATAAATTGGTCGTAACGAGTCGATCAATTTTTGCTTCTGTTCGGCTGTCACCGGCCGCCAATCGAATGGCATCTTCGCACTTGATCGGCGTGTACCATCAGGATCCATCCAATCCACGTGATAATCATGCGCGCGAACAATCGCGATGGTACCGTCGCTGAGCATCGCCCATTCATCGCCGGCATCCACCGGGTTGATTGTGATTTTCATGGTAATGTTGCCACGCCCATCCTGCTTCATTGTCATCGCAGACTCGGTCTGCATGATCTTGAGCGTGGTAAGCGTATCAACTGTACGGGAATCGAAATCAGCGCGTACAATCACTCCTGAATCAGGTTGCGACGGCATCGCCATCAACGTTGGCGAACCGGCTGGCGGCGTGTTCACCACCATTGGATACGCGGCTCGATACACAAGTCGTCCTTTTGCATCAATCCCTGCAGCACCGAAAATTGTGCCCGCGAGGTAGCGTGAATCCCTTGGCTTTGGAAGTGCCATCGTGCGTGCTAGCTTTCCAGTTTGATCGATTACCAGCAAGACATTCGTTGCTACATCAACAAACAGCGTTGAGTCACCACGATACGGAATCAATTGCGCGGCCGTTTGAAAGTTCGATGCACTGGCGATAGAATCGATTACGGAGACACCATGCGTCAACGTGGAATCAAACAGCAACACACGGTGACGCGCGTAGTCGCTAACAAGAACGCTGCCATTCGATAGCGCACGCGCCGTTGCTTGCGCGCCGAGTGAATCGGCACAGGCCGCGACAATCCTTCCGAGCGGAATGGTGGGAATCCTGGATCCAGAGGGAGAATCCGGTTGTGCACTCAGGCAAATGGGCGCGCCGAGCAACATCAGGACGAACAACCGTCGATACACTCTCGTTTCCTCGATTCATCAACAGACGTTTGCGTAGTCGCAAGGCGGGATGCCGCGAGAACACTGTCAGGACCAGTTCTATTGAAACGTTGTTTGATCTGGTTGATCAGGAGCAAACACCAGCGATCCGCTTCGCAGTTCGTGCAGCGTGCCGTTGGCATCTTCGACGCGTAAGGCCCCGGTGCTTTCCAATCCGCGAACAACGCCAGCGATTGGAGAAATCACTGCGCGATCAAGCGCGAAATCGCGCGACTTCCACGCGACCAATTCGTTGACAGACAGGCTTCCAGCGATTGTCGCCATCTTTCGCAGCGCGGGAATCACGCGCAGCAACACATCGTTGCGAGAAGTCCCCGATTGCAGCGTGCCTGCATTGTCGTTGTTCTTTGGCAATTGGAGATTGATGCCAACGCCAATCGCAACCCAATCGAGCGCACGTTCGCGCCAGCGCGCTTCAACCAGAATGCCGGCAAGTTTTTTCGCATCAACGAACAAATCGTTGGGCCACTTGAGTTGAATCGGCTCGGCCGCCAACGCTTGAATAGCCGAGGCAATGGTGAGCCCGATGCGAATGGCCATCACGTCGACGGCGGCGGCGTCTGTTGGACGTTCGATGAGAGTGAACCAGACTCCCTGACCCGAATCTGACTCCCACACATTACCGGAGCGCCCACGACCAGCGGTTTGTTCGTCGGCGACAATCAACGTTCCCGCCGGCGCGCCGCGCGATGCGCGCGCATGAGCCTCATCCATTGTCGAAGTCGTAGTTGGCAGGTGCACGACTTCATGTACATCCAAATCACTGGAGTGCGGAAGAGGATTCACATGTGCAGATAATAGCGGTTCCATTAAGTGTTCCTAATGACGATACATTGCGAGCGCCAGGACAAATGCGCCTAAGGCGAGCCGATAAAGCGCAAACATTCCGAAACTGTGTTTCGCGATGTAGCGCAGCAGGATGGAAATCGCCAGCCAGCCGCTGATCGCGGCCGCAAGTATGCCCACAACAATCGGCATCATTTCAGGCTGACTGTGAATGGCTTGCGGCAGCTTCACCGCGACCGCAGCGGCAGTGATTGGCATGCTCATCAGAAAGCTGAATCGCGCTGCGGAATCACGCTGCAAACCGAGTGCGCGCCCTGCAGTCATGGTTGAACCTGATCTAGATACGCCTGGAATAAGCGCGAACATCTGCGCCAAACCAATAAGAATCGCATCCTTGATCGTCACTTCGTCGAGGGTTCGCGCCTGCGGGGCCCACTTGTCCGCTGCCCAGAGCATGACGCCCATGACGATTAATGTACTCGCAATCAACTCGGGCGCACGGAACGTTTGTTCAGCGTAGTCGTTCAACAGCTTTCCTGCAATTCCGCCTGGGATTGTTGCGATAATCAGCAGAATGACGCGCTGCTGCACCGGAGTTTGTACACGACGCGTTTTCACAATGTCGAACGCTGCAACTGTCAACTCAATCCAGTCGTTTCGAAAATACCACGCCAAAGCGATAAGCGTGCCGCCGTGCAGTGCAACGTCAAATGCAAGACCCGGATCCTGCCAACCGAAAATCCACGGAGCGAGAGTCAAATGCGCAGAACTTGAAATCGGGAGAAACTCGGCGAGCCCCTGGAGTATGCCGAGTACGATCGATTGAAGTAGCGTCACGCGTGCCTTGGAAGTGTGAGCGTGTGTTCGTACAACGTTTCGTATTGCGCCACAATAGTTTCTTGCGAAAAACGACTGCTCGCGTCGTCCGCAGCGGCATCGCTGAATAGCCGCCAACGGGCTGGATCTTTCAGCAGTCCGATTGCTGCCTTCGCCATGCCATCAACGTCACCAACGTCGCACAAAAAACCTGTCTCGCCACTCTTCACAACGCTTGGCAATCCACCAACGTTTGCGCCAACTACGGGCACTCCCGACGCAAGTGCTTCGAGGGCGCTCAATCCAAATGATTCCGAATCGCTGGGCAGCAGAAACAAATCAGCACCAGCGAGTAGCGGCGCAATGGGATCGATTTTGCCAAGGAACAGCACATCGTCGTGCACGCCAAGTTCGCGCGCTTCGGCTTCTGCATCACCGCGATCGGGGCCGTCGCCAACCATGACGAGCATGGAAGGCATTTCGGCCCGAACGCGTGCGAAGATTTGAACAATGTCGCGAACTCGTTTGACCGGCCGGAAGTTGGAAATGTGCATGAGCACTTTGCGACCTTTCACTGTTTCCGCCGGTAATGGAAATACATTGTTCACACGATTGAAACGATTCGGGTCGATGAAATTTGGAATGACCTTCACCGTGCAGCCGGTACATCCAAACGCACGGAGCGTTTCCTTGCGCAGATATTCGGAAACGGCGGTTACGGAATCGGACTTTTCGATGGAGAATTTCGTAATCGCAAAGAACGATGCTTCTTGCCCGACGATCGTGATGTCGGTACCGTGAAGCGTTGTCATCACCTTCACGTCACTCCCGCTCTCGCGCAGCATTTCACGCGCAATCCATGCGCTCGTAGCGTGCGGAATTGCGTAATGGCAGTGCAAAATGTCGAGCTTCTTCTCGATAACGATTTCGTGCATCTTCACCGCGAGCGCGAGATCGTACGGCGGATATTCGAACAGTGGATATCGCCCCACATCAACTTCGTGGAAAAACACACGCGGCAAGAAACTCGGCAAGCGAAATGGCTGTGCATACGTTATGAAATGCACTTCATGACCGCGCGCTGCCAATGCGATGCCAAGTTCGGTGGCAACGGCGCCGGAGCCGCCGTAAGTCGGATAACAGGTGATTCCGATTTTCATGCTTTAACCTCGGTTCCGCTCAACCATGCGATTGCGCGATCAATGCTATGTGGTTCGTCGGGAGAAATTCGAGTAACGGGACCTTCTTGCAACTGATGACGACACCAGGTTCGTTGCCGCTTGGCGTACTGACGCGTTTCAATCATCACACGCTCAATCGCAGTCTCGCGACTGATTTCACCCGCGACGTGCTGGCGCATCACGTCGTATCCGCTTGCAAGCCACGCTGGTGCCGTTTGCGGAACGCTTTCTTGAAGACTGGTGATTTCGTTTATCCAGCCGTTTTCAACCATTGCGTGTACGCGATTGCGAATGCGTTCAGCGAGTACTGCTCCGGGATCGACGACAAGATAGCGAACGGCGAGAGGAGCCGCGCCATCAGCGGCAATCGGTGCGCCGTTGCGATGTTCCGCGTGAACGTCCCCCAATCGCTGCCCCGATAAAAGCGCGGTCTCCACCGCGCGCTCCAACTGTGTCCGACCCAGGTGAGCGCGTGCCGGGTCGAGTCGAAGGCACCACTTTCTTAAAGTCTCCGTGTCGAGATGGGCCAGCCAGCCGGCGAGATGCCGACGGCGACCGGTATCGAGTGATGGGGCAGGCGCCAGCGGCCGCACAAGTGCGCGCACATAGAAACCTGTTCCACCAACGATGATTGGTGACTTTCCAATTGACTGTGATCGTTGCATCCAACCGATCGTGTCGACGGCCCACGCGTGAGCAGAATACCGATCACGTGGGTCACGAACATCCACGCCGAAGTGCGTAATTTCAGCCTGCTCGGCGCCCGTTGGTTTCGCCGTTCCAACATCGAAGCCGCGATAGACCTGGCGCGAATCGGCGCTGATCAGCGCGAGATTGAATCGGCGCGCAAGCTCCATCGCCATTGCCGATTTCCCCGCCGCGGTTGGGCCTGTGATGACCCTAATCACCGGGGTCGGTTCATTGTCGGAAACTGGCACACTAATTCCTATTTACGACCAAAGCGTCGATCAATTTCATCCCATGACAGCCGGACAATTGTTGCGCGGCCGTGCACGTCGTGGGCAGGAAGTGTTGTGCGAGCAAGCGCAATGTAAAGCGCACGCATTTCACTCTGCGAAAGCGTTTCTCCTCCCTTGATTGCGGCCTTACACGCGACTGTTGCGGCCAGGTGCTCGTGTCGCTTCGCTTCACTTGGAGCGCGATCACCCGTAAGCGCCGCGAGTGTGTCGCGCAAGCAACGCTCGGCGTCAAAACGCGGATGCGGCATGGGAACAGAGCTCACAAGCAGCGTGTTGCCACCGAAGCCGTCCATGTCAAAACCCAGCAAACGAAACGCTTCGCGATTCGATTCAAATGCTTCCGCTTCGGCTGCGCCAAGGTGCACCGTAAGGGGAAACAGCAACCGTTGCGAGGGCATCTGACCACTTGTCAGAGTTGTCATGAAGTTTTCGTACAACACGCGCTCGTGAGCTGAATGCTGGTCGATCAGCACTGCTCCGTCTTCATGCTCGAACATCATGTACGTGCGCTTGAGTTGCATGAGCGGAGGCACGATGATCGGTTCTTCATCGAATGCCGTAGTAAGGCCTGGCGAACTCGATGAAGCATGAGCAGGCGCGCTACCCGTTGCGAAAAGTCCTTCACCGACGGGCGTTTCACTCAACGCGGTTGGCTCAAGTTGTGAGGCAACATGCATCGCGTCGGTCACGACCGTTGGATCGACGATATTCGAGCCAGCAGTCCACGTTCGCCAGCCAATGCCCGCGCTCGCATCGAAAATCCCAAGCGCCCGACGCACCGCTGTTTCTACGGCGCGCTCAACAGGCCAGCGATCACGCAACCGAACTTCGGATTTTGCCGGATGCACGTTTACGTCGACCACATCGCCCGGCAATGTGATTTCGAGTAACAGCGACGGACGAACGCCCGCCGGTAATGTCGAGCGATAGGCGGCTTCCGCTGCGCGAATCAAGCCCTGATCGCGAATGAGCCTGCCATTGATAATCAACAGCACGCGGCGTGTGGCCGTTCCAACATCTGCGGGGCGCTCCACCATGCCGGAAACGCGAATTACCCCTTGCACGTCGTCGACATCGACGAATCGTTCCACTTCGCGATGTCCCCAAAGAGCCGCGACACGCGCGCGAAGCGTTGGCGCAGCGGGCAAATCGAGCACGAGTTTGCCGTCGTGGCGCGCAATTATGTGCACGTCTCGGCGCAGAACTCCAATTGAACCAAGCGTTTCAGCAATGCTGCGCCATTCAGCACGCGCGCTGCGCAAAAATTTCAATCGTGCGGGAGTGTTGTAAAACAATCGCGACACAGAAACTGTGGTGCCACGACGCCGCGCCGCGTCACGCACTTCTCGAACCGTTCCTCCAGCGGCACGCACGATGGTCCCTGCGCCATCATCTCGTGAGGTCTCCAGCTCCAATTCTGAGACCGAGCAAATTGCTGGCAGTGCCTCGCCACGAAAACCAAAGCTCACCACACCAACCAACTGCTCGGCCGACGTAATCTTGGACGTTGCATGACGCTCCAGCGACAACAGCGCGTCTTCGCGATCCATTCCCGATCCGTCGTCCGCAATACGAATGAGCGCACGACCACCTTCTTCAACGGTCAGGTCGATGGTGCGCGCACCCGCGTCGATGGAATTCTCAATGAGTTCCTTTACGACCGACGCAGGACGTTCGACAACTTCTCCGGCCGCGATTTGATCGGCGACTGCGCTGGCCAAAACAGCGATGCGCATTTTACTGAGCTTCGTTTGCGCCAAGCGCCGTAATCCGATCGGAAGGAATCCATCCTTCGCGACCGTCGGCGTGGAGCACCAGTGACCACAGCTGCTGGCGCTGCTTCACGCGCACAATGTCACCCGTCGCGGCGCCGCCTAATGCATCAGCATCGACGTCGGGCCCAGACCGTATTGTTTCCGGACGCACAACAACAGCCAGTCCGACTGTCCGTAATTGTCGTGCACCCAGGAATGAAATTCCAATGCAGGCTGCGCTCAGCACCACTACAACCAATGCTGCGTTGCGAACAACCGGCATTGGTGCTTTTTTTGCCCGGCGTCTCCAGAGAATCCAGGTGAGCGCAACCCACGCAACCACCCAAGCGACAGTTCCGCCGTAGCCGAGTAAGGTGACTGGAACGAGTGGCACTTCGGCGACCCCTTCGCGTGCACCAGCGGGCAACATCAGCATGTGTTCGCGCAAATCCGCCGCGAGCGGATCGAGCCGCACAGCTCGTTGCCAACCGATAACGGCGCTGACAGTGTCACTTGCTGCCCACGCACTGGTCGCCCAGTTGGATAGTGCGTCGGCATCGCGCGGAAGCTGCGCGGCGATAGTCTTGAAACCGTTGGCGGCTAAACCAAACTGGCGATTCTTGTAAGCAGTCGACGCTGCTTCCCACGCGCTTGGGCTCGCGTCCTGAGCCTGCGACGCTGGTGGTATTGCTGCACTTCCAGCAGCCACTAACAGAAGCACCAGAGACATTCGCCCGGCGAGTTTTACTTTGCGTGAGCGGCTCTTTACCGAAAGTAGCGCCTCGCCGTCGACGCGATCGTACAAAGCGAGCGACTCGCTCGTCAGCGTTGCAACCTGGGTCGCAATTGCAAACGCAATCGTGTCGCTCGTATTCGGTGAGTCAATTACGTCGACAACGTTCTGTGAAGCGAACGACGCAATATCGAGCTTCGCCAATTGTGCGAGAATGTCGCGCGTGGTTTCTCGCGTTACTCCGCGTCGCCGCAACAAACGTTCAGTGCGGGATCGTTCGTTGAGCACATCTGAAGATGCATCCAGGCGTTTTGCCAGCGACGACAACAGCAGCCGTCGCACGTCCCGGGGTGACGTGGGCTTTTCATTGGCGGCTTCTTTTAGTTGCGCACGCTGCGGTAATGGTTTCAGCGCCAGCGAACGCAAGCTGTCAATTGCGGGCGCTTTCTCACGCGTTTTGGGAATTCCCAACAGCAACAACGCCAACGCCGGTAGCGGCATCAATGCACACAACATGAGCAGCGACAAATTGTCCGGAGGGAGCACCCCAACCTCGCCAACGACATGGCCGCGCAGCGGAATCTGCGCGACGACATCATTACCGCTGTCGGCCGTCACCAGGGAACCTGCTTGCACGCTAATCGGAAACGCCGCCGCCTCAGTCACCTCGAACTTCTCTGTGTACGGATTGAAGTACGAATAGTGAATTGCCGGAGTCTGAACATCCCCTTCTCGCGCTGGCGTCAAAATCCAATCGAACTCCTTGAATCCTTTCACTATCAACCCAGTCGTGTCGAGCTGCAAACGTTCAGTGCCCGATACCGACGAGGCCCATTCCACCTCAAGCGTCGGTCGCGGTAACAACTTGATGTTGCCAGTTCCCTGCACGCGTAGCGTGAGCACGAGTGGGTCACCAACCCGGGCACTCGATGCATCCAAATGCACCGCCGCTTTCAATATCCCCACCGCTCCCGTGTAGTCGACTGGCCGTCCAACCGTGGGTATTGGTTTTACAAAAAGCGTAGTGCTCTCAGCTCTTACCACGTGCGATTCTTCGCGACTGAAATAGCTGGACGACTGCGGCAACGAATAACTCAATTGCGGCGACGGCACGGTCAGCGTTCCAGACGCCAACGGGAACAACGCCTTCTCAAACACACGCGCCGTGTAGTGTTTCCCTGATACCTCGCGCGACGGAAACGCCTGTGTCGATCCGATGTCGTAAGCCAGCAGCCCGCGATATTCGGGAGGCAGGAACTCCGGATTTCGACGTAGGCGCGTAACCGCAACATCTTCGAGAAACACCGCAATCTGATAAGTCGCCTGTTGTCCGACGTAGAGTGTTTCTGGCGACACGGCCGCGTGAAAATCGATCGGGTTGTTTGGATTAACGCGCGCGCGGCGAAGCACATTCGGCTCTTGCGCATGCACCTTGCTCGCAATCGCGACGTTCGCAATTGCAACGATCGCGAACGCGAGTGGAGTGGCGATCTTAAAACCGAACGAGCGAAGACGCACTGTTACCAATCCTTGCCGCCAGGTGGCGGCGTGCGCCCCTGTTTTTGCTTGCGCCCCTGCACGTCGCGCTCTTCGCGCGCCGCGCTGTTTAACAACGCCTCGGCTTGCTTCGGATCGAGTGAACCATTCGGTTTTTTTTCCGCGTCTTCCGGCGATTCATTCTTCTGATTGTTCGCGCCCCCACCGCCGCCGTTCGGTGGCGGGGGCTTACGCAGCGCCAGTTCGTAGTTCCACTTCGCATCAATGTCGTCGGGGCGCTCCAGCAAATATGCTTTGTATGCCGCGACCGAAGCCAGCAATTGTTTCGGCGCTTCGGGGTTGTCAGGCTGACGTCCCATTTTAAGTTCGCCGAGACCCGCGTTGAATCGTGCGCGCATGCGAATTTCGCCCTCTGATGCGCGCCGAATGTTCTCCAGCAATTCGGTCGCCGGTGGCAGCGAATCAGACGCCAGCAACGCGGCACCCAGGTTGTAGCGAGTGCGTACTGTCGTGTCACCACTCGCGAATTCCTTGCGGATTTGCTTGAGGGCACCAACTACGTCTCCGCTTGCGAAGAGTGCGGCGGCGTCGGGCGATTTCGCGCACGACACGAGCGCAATTGGTCCGAGCAAAATGCAAACCATCAACAACTGCGCCGCTGCCTTTTTCGATGCGCTTGGCGCGACGATCGAAACAACTCGAGTACCGCGTTCAGCCATCAGGCTGTCCAGCAATAGAAGAAGAAGTGCGGGCACCAATAACCAGGCGAATCGTGGCACATGATCCTCGCGCGAATCGCTTACCCTGCGCGCCGTACGCAATGTGCGCAATGAACTGCGAATGCGTGCAGCTTTGTCAGACACGCCTGCATCGACAAACGAACCGCCAGCCGCTTTCGCCGCCGCCTGCAAGGTTTTCGGATCGTATTTGGTGATCACAATTTTTCCCTCGTCATCGCGCTTCTCGCGCACAACGGTGCCGTCGCGGATTGGAATGGTCGAACCCTGTGTCGTTCCGAATCCAACCGTCACAAGACTGATCCCTTTTTGCCCGGCTTCCTGCGACGCAAGCTGAATGTCATCCACCGGTTCAAACGCCTCACCATCGCTCATCAGCACCAACGCACGATCTGCTCCACCATCGCTCGCCAACAGCAATTCCGTTCCTTGTCGGATTGCCCGCGACAACGAACTGCCAGCTTGTCCCACAACGGTGGGGTCGAGATTGTCCAGAAACAGCTCAATCGCACCGTCATCACTTGTGAGCGGTGTGAGGATGTAACTCCGTCCGGCGAACGCGATGAGTGCCACACGATCGGCGCGTGACATAGCGCGCAAGCGCCGTACTTCTTGCTTCATCCGCTCCAGGCGCGATGGCTTTTCATCAGTCGCCGTCATCGACAGCGATGCATCGAGAGCAATCGCCATATCAATTCCACGACCGCTCACGGCCCCACGCGCCAGCCCCCAACGCGGTCCGGCCATCGCCAAACCAAGTAGCAACGTTGCTGTCAACAAGCGCAACGTGCGCCACGGATTTCTGAAATTGACGTTGCCGAGTAATCGTGCTGTTGCCGTGGCGTCACCATAGCGCGCGAGTCTCGTGCGACGTTGACGTTCACGCCACGCCAACATACCGAATACCAGCAGTGGCAACACCAGGCCAAATAAAAGTGCCCACGGCGAATCAAGCACGATTGCAGGAAACCGACTCATGGCAACACCCCACGCCATGCGAGGACAAGTAATTCCAGCAGCAGCGCACCGATGGCAAGCCCGAGCGGCCAGCGATACTGCTCGGTGTAGCGTACGTACGCCTTTGACGAAACGGCCGACCGTTCGAGACGATCAATCTGTTCGTAAATATTCTGCAGTGCCGCAGCATCCCGCGCGCGGAAATATCGACCGCCAGATGCGTTTGCAATTTCTGTCAATAGCGCTTCATCAATTCGCACCGGTCGGTTTTCATAGCGCAGTCCAAACAATCCGCGACCAACTGGAACGGGCGCCATTCCCTCGGTGCCGACACCGATCGCGTAA
>JBDUAX010000447.1:0-3908 GCA_040004455.1 Gemmatimonadaceae bacterium | reverse complement strand
CAGACATGATTTCAACTCCATCAAAAGTTACAGAAATGAAAAAAGGCGCCACCACAGTTCCGCTTGAACGGAAATGCAGTCACGCCTTCGCCTCACAGAGCCATCACTCCGTCGACAAGGCGAACCGGCCAGCAGCGCCGATTCGATTGACAGGTGCACAGTAGAAAAATCATGATCCGTACGCAAGAGCCTGCACCCGGCGACTTTTTCAGGAATTCGTATTCAATCACAGTTCATCAAAGTATTCGTTTGTCACAAAACACATTTCGAAACTCTTACCAAACTTGCGAATAACAAGTAAAACATCACCACACTTCGATTTCACAGAGGATTCGCATGGCACGCAGCATCTGGAAGGGCACAATGGGCTTCGGGCTGGTGACAATCGGCGTCGAATTGCTGACCGCCGAACGCGCCGAGGAACTCGATCTGGATTTGTTGGACAAGCGCGATCACGCGCGTATTGGCTATCAGAAGTACAACAAGTCCACGGGCGACATAGTACAACAAGCGGACATTGTGCGCGGCTTCGAAGTGAGCGAGGGCAAATACGTCGTGCTCACCAACGAAGATCTGAAAGCGGCTAATCCCAAGGCCACGCAATCCGTCGACATTGTTGGCTTTGTTCCGCAAGAAGACATCCCACTGCTGTTCTACGCGAAACCGTACTATGTATCGCCGCTTAAAGGCAGCGACAAGGCATACGCGCTGCTGCGTGATGCGCTCGCCGACTCAAAACAGGTTGGCATTGCGCAAATCGTTATTCACACTCGTCAACACGTGGCCGCGGTTTATCCGTACGAAGGAGTCATTGTTGTGCAATTGCTGCGATACGCGCACGAACTGAAAGAGCCCGATGACGCCGGCGTGAAAGATGTTCCGCACAACTCGAAAAACTCGCGCGCACCGGAATTCACCATGGCGAAACAACTCATCGACAGCATGGTAAGTGCCTGGAAGCCCGAGCAATTCAAGGACACTTACAAGGATGACGTACTGAAACTCATTCATCAGCGTGCGAAAAAAGGCGGTGGCAAAACGAGCCCTGCTGTGAACGTGCCCGCAGCGAGCGAAACGAAAGTACTCGACCTGGTCGCTGCACTTCGCAACAGTCTGAACAAACCAAAGTCACAGGGGAAAACAACGGCGAAGAAAAGCATCAAGCGCGCTGTCAAACCGGCCGTTAAGCACGCCGCTACTAAAATGGCGAAGGTGAAAAAGCGGAAATCGGCCTGATGCCACTCGTAACCAGTCGCAAGCGTGTGAGTAAAACCGCGGCGAAGAATGCCTCCAAGGGCAAGGCTATTGCGTTCATCAAACCCCAACTCGCTACGCTTGTTGATGATGCGCCCGTTGGCGGTGGTTGGATTTCGGAAACGAAATACGACGGCTATCGCATGCAGGCGCACGTCGGAAAGAGTGAAACAATTCTCTTCTCCCGCAACGCGCTCGACTGGTCGCACAAGTTTTCAGGCATCGTCACTGCAATCAACTCTGCCGTGAACAATCGACACACCGTGCTCGACGGCGAAATCGTCGTCAACACGAAAGGCCAGGCTTCATTTCACGCCCTTCAATCGGCACTCGGCGAAAAAAGTACGACGAAAGCGAAATACATGGTGTTCGACATTCTGTTTTACGACGGAATCGATTTACGCGGACATCCACTCAGCGAACGACGCAAATTGTTGGAAGCGCTGCTTAAAACGTTCCCGGCAAAATCAAACGTGCAAATCAGCAAGGTTCTGCGAGGAGTCGCCTCGGTGTCGTTGAGTAAAGTGTGCGCGGTTGGTGGCGAGGGCATCATCTGCAAAAAGACGGACGCGCCGTACACTTCGGGACGCGGCAACGGCTGGGTGAAAGTAAAATGCGGTAAGCGACAGGAATTCGTTGTTGTCGGGTACAGCGAACCAAAAGGTTCGCGCGAAGGAGTTGGCGCGCTGTTGCTTGGTGTGTACGAGCGCGGTAAGACTCTGCATTATTCGGGACGCGTGGGCTCGGGATTTTCGTCGAGCGAACTTTTGACCCTTCGAAAGACTCTCGCAAAAATCGAAACGGAGAAATCACCGCTCACTGCGGGCGACAATGCGGCGGCCGTTCGCGAATCGGGCAAGGTGCAATGGGTGCAGCCCAAGTTGGTCGCCGAAATTTCGTTTACTGAATGGACCAGTGACGGGCTATTGCGTCATCCGGTCTTTCAAGGGCTGCGCGACGACAAGAAGCCAACCGCTGTGAAACGCGAAGGAGCTACGAAATGAGCGCGGTCAAAAAGAGCGCTGCGAAGAAAGGTGTTGCCAAAAAGGGCGCCGCGAAGAAAGGTGTGGCCAGGAATAGCGCCTCGAAAAGCACCGCGGTGGCAAAGGACAGCGCGAACGTAGCGGGCGTTGTCGTCACCCACGCGAATCGCGAAGTGTATCCCGACGTGCACATTACAAAGCGTGCGTTGGCCGAGTATTTCGAACTGGTCGCACCGCTGATGATAACGCACATCAAGGATCGGCCGATTTCATGCGTGCGTTGTCCGGAAGGGCGAGCGAAGGAGTGCTTCTTTCAAAAGCATTGGCCACCAAAGGGCGGCGCGGCCGTTACTACGAGGCCAGTTACCGAAGGAAGCGGTGAGCCATTGCCGTATGCATTTGCTGCCACGCCGCGCGATCTCGTCGCGTTGGTACAGCATGGTGTGATGGAAGCGCACATTTGGGGTTCGCGTTACGACGATCTCGACAAACCCGACCGCCTTGTGCTCGATCTCGACCCCGGGCCCGGAGTAACCTGGCTTACCGTAAAAAAAGCCGCGCTGGAAACGCGCGATTTGCTGCATGATCTCGATCTTGAAAGCTGGATGAAGTTGACAGGCGGCAAAGGTATTCACATTGTGGTGCCAATTGAACGTCGCGCTGAATGGGATGTTGTCAACGCATTTGCAAAGGCCATCGCACAAAAACTGACCAACGATTCGCCAAATTTGTATGTGGCGAAAGCGTCGAAGGCAATTCGCGATAAAAAGATTTACGTTGACTGGCAACGCAACTCGCGCGGGGCAACGTGGGTGGCGCCGTGGTCAGCACGCTCGCGCGAACGAGCACCGGTTTCAATGCCATTGCCCTGGGACGCATTGAGCGATGTGAAAAAACCGGACATGTACACGATTCCAATAGTTACGAAACTGATGACGAAATCGTACGCGGACCCGTGGAAGGAGATACTCACGTACAAACAGCGCCTGACGGCGGAGATGGCGGAGAAGTTGGGGTGATATGAGCAACCGTGCTCCTTACGTTACTCGTCCGCAGAATCTGTTCGCGCTGCGGCACGTTGACGATTAGGCCTTGACCTTTGCAGCCTTCAAAAAGTACATGCTGTTCCCTGCATTCATGTCACACTCGGACCCACCATCGCCACGCGGTGAAGTCGAGCCCAATTGCGAAGCCTGCCCACACAAGCGTATGCAGTGTGCGAATTAGTGTCAGACGGAAGCGCGCATGCGAGAGAGATCATCAAACACCGGCGCAAACGCGAAAAAAAGTAGTAACGCAGCCAGCGGTACTGTCGCGATGTAACCGACATGTTTAAAACCGATGGCACCCAACACGCCGCCGACAAAGAAGCTACCGATTAAGAGCGACAGAATGCGCATCCGCTCATGATTCGCGCGAATTGGCCCGCCCAACGGATCGCGCTGGCGATTCCAATAAACCATTCTCCCGCATTCGATACCAAGATCCGTGAGCATACCAGTCACGTGCGTCGTGCGAATTTCGGCGCGCGAAATTTTAGAAATCAGAGCATTCTGCAGCCCCATCATGAAGCAGAGCAGCATCACTGTCACAGGCAGGAACGCCCCGTGAATTGTCGCGAGCCGTGCGCCGAGAAGTCCGAATACGAGCAGCAGAATCGCTTCGAGCAAC
>JBDUAX010000446.1:0-3916 GCA_040004455.1 Gemmatimonadaceae bacterium | reverse complement strand
TATCGCCATTGTCATTGTTCTGTATTCATTGACTCGCAGCTTGCGACTCGATGGGAGACGCGTGGTGAGTACCAATCACGCGCGAAAACACTTGACCGTGCTCGGTGCGCTCATCATGCTGCTACTGGCGTGGAGCTACCGATTGGATGGCTATGATCTTCTTCGCTACGGCAGTGGATTCGATGGGTTGTTCCAACGAGTCGACCACGTCGTCACGCTAAAAATAGATTTCGTGCTGGCACTGGTTTCAGTTTTTGCATCAGTGCTGCTGTTGAGTGCTGGCTGGAAAGGGCAGGTGCGACTCGCCACTGCAACGTTGACGGTTGTCCTGCTTGGTGCGCTCGG
This sequence comes from Gemmatimonadaceae bacterium, assembly GCA_040004455.1. Classification (GTDB taxonomy): domain Bacteria; phylum Gemmatimonadota; class Gemmatimonadetes; order Gemmatimonadales; family Gemmatimonadaceae; genus Gemmatimonas. Next base: position 3,571 of record JBDUAX010000446.1, on the reverse strand, counting down.
CGTGCGCCATGGTCTGCCGGGGCTGCTCGCCAACGGCGAAATGATCGGCAACCCAGCACGACGCGAATTGGACTACATCGCGACCCGCGCACTCGTTACACGGCGCGCCTACGATGTTGATGGCATCGGTTTCGTTGTTGCCGACAGCAACAGGAGCATAACGCCAATCAAGTTGCACGACTTACCGCGCATTCTGACCGTGTGGGACGCCGGGGCGCTTTCGCGCGCGCTCTCGGCGGGTGGAGACAGTCGCATTGCTGTCTCACCGGTTTCCTGGTCACTGTCTGGCGGCGCAATTCGTGGTCTCGTGCTGCAACGACCATCGTCCAACGAAGGGTCCTGGACCCTTGTAAGCGTCAACGGCAGCACCGAAGACGACCGCGGTGCACCGGTACACAACGGCGCAGACATTGATGGACCCGTCGATAGCGCCTCAATGAACATCGCGGATGATGTTTCCGTTGGATCCATTGGCGAGCCCCTCATTGCACCGCGCGCTTCTGGAAATCGACTCGTTTTCGATTCAACCACGCGTGTAGTCGGAGCTCGGCTCGAGAGCCTGAGTTCCCGCATTGCACATGCCTGGGCGACGCGCGATCCGCGTTTGCTCGGTCAAAACGAAAACGGCGGCGTACCGACGCTGGTGTTGTGGCGCGATGTGCGCGAACGCGTGCAACGACTCGCACCGATATTCGCGCAGGGGCAGGATGTTGTGCCCGTGTTGTACGACGGAACGTTGTTCTGGGCCGTCGAACTTTACAGTGCTTCCGATACTTATCCGCTCAGCCAGCGCTGGACTTTCGCAGGCGATATTCGGAGTTATTTCCGTCACGCGGCCACTGCACTCGTCGACAGTCGCACCGGCCGCGTTCGTCTCGTCACCGTTCGGAGCCCCGATCCAGTGGCACGCACGTGGATGAGCATCGTGCCCGATTTATTTGTTGCGGTCGACAAACTTCCGGTTGGGCTCGCGGAGCAGCTTCCTGCGCCGACTGATGGTGCTGATGCACAAATACGCGCCTTTGCGCGCTACGGCTCCCGCATTGAGGGTCCTGCACTTCGACATCTGCCCGACAGCAGCCTCACCAACGACACTCAGCCCGGCATTCTGTTTGAAGGCAAGTATTCGAGTGTTGGTTGGTCTGTGCCACTGTTAAACGGCCCCGAGCAAATCGCTGGTGTCGCGTATGCTACCGGCGGTATCAATCGTGGCGCGCATTGGCAGCCAATCGCCCATCCTGATGTACGCTGGGGCGCGCTTGTTGAACGTTTGCACGGAGCTCTTGATAGCAGTCGCATCGCGCTGGCCGAGGGCGGCAGGCGTGAGCCCATTGTTACGTATGGGCGCATTCGGACGGTGCTTGTTGATGGAGCGCCTGTTGCCATGCAACCTCTGTACGTTACTCGGCTAAATGGTTCGCAGGCCGTTGCACGCGTGGCGGTGCTATCGGGCAACACCGTCGTCGTCGGTCCGTCCACGGCCGACGCGATTCGTCAGCTTGAGGGGCCGCGTTCCGGCGCAGCGGGCAACGGTGCACCCCATTTAAACGTTCCACTCTCGGCGGCCGCTCGAGAGGTTGCAGTGGCACGATTGTACGAGACAATGCGGGCCGCTTTTCGACGCGGCGACTGGGCCCGTTTTGGCACTGCATTCGATAGTTTGGGCACGTTGGTTGGTCGAACGCCGCCGTAACCGACCGCTGCACCTGCAACTACTTTTCAAGCGTCTGTTTTCCCCTCGATTTTTGGAGATCGCGTGAACCTACACGAGTATCAAGCCAAGGAACTGCTGCGCAAAGTCGGCGTTCCTATTCCACCGGGCGAAATCGCACGGACACCCGAAGAAGCGGAAGCAATCGCAAAGAAATTCGGCACTGCTGTCATGGTGAAAGCTCAGGTGCACGTGGGCGGACGCGGCAAGGCCGGAGGCGTGAAGTTTTGCAAAACGCCCGCCGACGCCAAAGAAAAAGCGACTGCTATTCTTGGCATGGACATCAAGGGGCTCAAAGTCGAACTGGTGCTCGTGACAGTTGCCGCGGACATTGGATCGGAAGCGTACGTTGGCATCATTGTCGATCGCGCAACCAAGAAAGCCGTGTTCATGGTGAGCGCGGCCGGCGGCATCGACATTGAAGAAGTTGCTGCAACGACTCCGGAAAAAATTCTTTACCTTCCCGTTGATGGTCGTGTTGGACTGCAGATGTTCGAAGCCATGCGCATGGGCTTCTTCCTGTACTCCGATGTGAAACAGGCGCGCGGCGCTGCATCAATCATGATGAAGTTATACAAGGCATTCATGGATGCCGGTTGCTCACTCGCGGAAATCAATCCACTCGTGGTCACGCCAACTGGAGAAATTCTCGCGGTCGATGGCAAGATGGTAATCGACGACAACGAACTCGATAGGCGCCCGGAAATCGCCGCGCTGCGCGATGACTCATCCGAAGAGCCAAGCGAAGTTGATGCGCGCAATTCCAACCTCACGTTCATCAAGCTTGATGGAAACGTGGGTTGTGTGGTAAACGGCGCCGGACTGGCAATGGCCACGATGGATCTGGTGAAATACTACGGCGGCGAACCCGCCAACTTCCTCGATATTGGTGGCTCATCCAATCCTGAGAAAGTGGTGAACGCCCTTCGCATCATCACGGCCGATCCCAGTGTGAAATGCATTCTGTTCAACATTTTCGGTGGTATCACGCGCACCGACGACGTCGCCAACGGAATTGTCACTGCAACAAAATCGAACCCGCTCAAAGTGCCGATTGTCATTCGTCTCACCGGTACCAACGAGGAAATCGCGTTGAAGATTCTCAAGGACAACGGCTTCGCAGCTTCGTCCGACATGGACACCGCCGTTCAGCGTGCAGTTGAACTGGCCACGAAAGGAGCTGCCGCATGAGTGTCTTTATTGACAAGAGCACGAAGCTCATAGTGCAGGGCATCACCGGTCGCGATGGTTCATTCCACGCGCAGCAGATGATGGACTACGGCACGAACGTTGTGGCCGGCGTGACACCGGGAAAAGGCGGACAGAAATTCTCCAACACTGTTCCGATTTTTAATACGGTGTACGATGCCGTGCAGGCAACTGGTGCAAATACTTCGGTCATTTACGTGCCGCCGATGTTCGCGGCCGATGCAATCATGGAAGCCGCTGCGGCGGGAGTGAAGTTGATTGTTTGCATCACCGAAGGCGTGCCCGTGCTCGACATGACGAAGGTATATCCGTACGTGCACGATTTCGGAGCGCGTCTCATTGGTCCAAATTGCCCGGGTCTCATCACCCCTGGTCAATCGAAAGTCGGCATCATTCCCGGACGCATCTGCACACCAGGACCAGTTGGTGTAGTGAGCCGTTCAGGAACACTCACGTACGAAATCGTCCATCAACTCACGACCAATGGAATTGGCCAGAGCACATGCGTTGGCATCGGTGGCGATCCAATTAACGGAACGAACTTCATCGATTGTCTCGCAGCGTTCGAGAAAGATCCGCAAACGAAAGCTGTTGCGATGATGGGCGAAATTGGTGGCACCGACGAACAGGAAGCAGCGAAGTTCGTGAAAG
>JBDUAX010000445.1:0-3917 GCA_040004455.1 Gemmatimonadaceae bacterium | reverse complement strand
TGGAGCGCCATCGATGCCGGCGTGGAAGTGGCGGGTTTGTTCTGGTAAATCGTGCGTCAGCGCGCGATCAAAGCGGGGGGAACTGCAAGCGACTATTCGACCGAACCACCAAGTCGCGACCAACGAATGCGGGTAATCCACGGCGCCGTCACCGTCGAGTCGGGGGAATAGCTGTAATAAACAACGAGTGGGGTGCCGAGGAGTAGTGTGTCAGGAACGAATCCCCAAAAACGACTGTCGTCACTGTTGTCGCGATTATCGCCGAGCACGAAGAAACTTTTTTGTGGCACCAGAATTGGGCCCCAGTTATCACGCGACGGGCGATACTCGTTGGCGCTTACAGGCGCAATTGTAGATGCCGATGCGCTCACGACGTGGCTGCGCTGCCAGCGGAAATCGTCGTAGGTTGGATCGACGTTTGGCTCCGAATGCGTAACGTAGGACTCTTTCTGAACGACGCCGTTCAGAACGAAGTTGCCAGCGTTCATTGCGACGGTATCGCCAGGTAGACCGACCAGGCGCTTTACAAAATTCTTCGTCGGATCGGAAGGCCAGACGAAAACAATTACGTCGCCACGCTTGGGCGACCGAACGGCCGGCAAATGCTTATTTGAAAACGGAATTTCCGCGCCGTACACCATTTTGTTCACGATCAGAAAATCTCCAATCATGAGCGTGCGTTCCATGCTGCCCGAAGGAATCTTGTACGTTTCCACAACGACAGTTTTCATGAAGAAAAACAGCAGCACAGCGGCGGGAAAAACTTTCGCCCACTCCCAAAGCCAGTTCAACCGAAATCCGCTTTGATCGCGATTGGCCGCTTTGAGCGCCGCATCCCGATTAGCATTGCTGATCGGGTGACGCGAATGTTCAGTTGACGGTAATTCCGAACGTTGCATCAAGACTTCTGCTGCCACCGGGGTAAGCGCACTCGTTCACGGAATTAAATAGACGCGGGAGACGGCGCAAGCGGCGCCGACCTCAGTATTGATCGGCGCCGCTTTTTTAACGCATTGGTAATGCCCGTGATATCTGTTTTCCGAACGCTATCCCGCGAAAGCGCCAAACCCTAGTAGTTGTCGATTTGCGCGCGCTGTAACGCGCCCGAATAGTCGACGTAACCAACCTTGGTTTCCGAATAGAACTCATAGACTTCCCAGCCACCTTCGCGATGGCCGTTGCCGGTCTCCTTCACGCCACCAAACGGCAGATGTGCTTCCGCGCCAATAGTCGGCGCGTTGATGTAGGTGATGCCATTGTCGAGTTCCTCCAACGCTCTGAAGGCAACATTCACGTTGGAAGTGTAAACCGAAGACGACAGTCCGTATCGGACATCGTTGTTCACGGCGAAAGCTTCGTCCACATTCGCGACGCGGATGACGGACAATACCGGTCCAAATATTTCTTCCTGCTCCAAACGCGAACCGGCGGTCACACCGGTGAAAATTGTCGGCTCAAAAAACCAGCCGTTGTCGAGGCTGCCGCTGTGTGCGCTTCCCTTCGCAATTTTGCCTCCCGTTTGCAATGACGCACCCTGCTTGTCGCCAACGGCCACGTAAAGCTCAGCTTTGTCGCGACCCGCTTTGCTGATCATCGGGCCAACTTCCGTGTGCGCGTGACGCCCATCACCCAAACGCAAAGACTTTACGCGGGCGGTTAACGCCTTCACAAATTCGTCGTGAATGCCGTCCTGCAAAATGAGACGGCTCGTCGCCGTGCAACGTTGTCCTGTTGTGCCGAACGCACCCCACAACACTCCCTCAAGGGCCAGATCAAGATTCGCGTCGTTCAACACTATCTGCGCATTCTTGCCACCCATTTCGAGCGAGAGACGCTTGTGCATTCGACCGCACGTTTCGCCAACGATGCGCCCCGTCTCCGTCGAACCCGTAAACGAAATGACATTCACTTGCCGATGTTCGACAATTGCCTTGCCCGCAACTTCGCCCGCGCCATGTACGAGTTGAACGACTTCCGGAGGCAGTCCGGCATCGAGTAGAATTTCGACGAGCACCGTAGCGGTGTGCGGCACATCTTCCGCTGGCTTCAGAATTATTGAGTTGCCGCACAACAACGCGGGGAATCCTTTCCAGGTTGGAATTGCCATTGGAAAGTTGAATGGCGTGATGAGCCCGCAAACACCAATCGGCCGACGCATCGTCATCGCCCACTTGTTCCTCAGTTCACTCGGCACCGTATGGCCGAATAAACGACGGCCTTCAGTTGCGGCGTAATAGGCGGTGTCAATTCCTTCCTGCACATCACCGCGCGTTTCCGTGAGCGGCTTGCCCATTTCGCGCGTCATGAGATTCGCGATTTCTTCTTTGCGACTCATCATCAGGTCGCCCACGCGTCGCAGGATATCGCCGCGTGCCGGCGCTGGCGTTTTGCGCCAGACTTCGAATCCGCGTCGCGCACTTGCGACGGCTTGTTCAACATCCGCTTGATTCGACAGCGGAAATTTTCCAACGAGATCGTTGGTGTCCGCAGGATTGATGTTATCGAAGTGTTCGCCTGAGGACGACGCTACCCATTGGCCGCCGATGAAATTCTTGAAAGTGGTCATGCCAAAACATACCTGGCTGACCACCAGAGTTCAGGGCCTGGATGGTGCTGGAGGAATCGGCGACGGAATGGTGGAGGGATTCGTAAGTGGATTTACAGCAGGGGTTGTCGCTGGCGACGCAGGCGGCGTCGCATTTGGCGCAGTGATTGGTGCATCGCAAGTCCAACCAGCCGGACGCGCATCCGACGGAATCGCGTAACCCACACGCGGTAACACTTCGCGAGCACCCAAAACCAATCCCCAGATCATTACTCCGAACGACAACACGTGCGCATATGACTGCCGATGCTTCCAGCTGCCAACGGCACTCCAGAGGCCAAGTAACGTGACTGCGCCGGCGGCAGTGGTGAAGCCAATCGCATTCAATCCGCAGCGCGTACCCCAGGGCCAAAACCAGAGGCCGCTGGCCGCACCGCTGGCAACAACGAGTTGCACCCAGGCAATCCAACTGCCAACAGTTTTTGATGGGGCAACCGACGCCGCGGCTTTCGTAGCGACTGGTGCAGCCTTTGCGTTTGGCGCCGCGACGGGACCGCGTTGAGGCGCGCTCGGCGCAGCGTTCTGTGCCAGTAATTGCTCGTCCGAAACCGACGCCAACTGCTTGTCGATTTTCGCGAGTTCCTGTTCCCAGTTGCGATCAGTCATGAAGAATTACGCTGGCGAAGTTTCGCGTGTGAGTGAATAGCGCTCGATTTTCTTGTACAGATTCGAGCGTGGCATATCGAGTGCGCGAGCGGTTTCGGAGACATTCCAGTCGAACGCCCGTAGTTTTGCGAGAAGAAATGCGCGTTCGGCCGCTTGTTTGAATTCTTCGAAAGTTGTGCAGTCGATCAGCGCGCCCAACCCAGCTGGTTCTGCGGCACGACGACCAACCAGTCGATCGATTTCATTTGCGCCAATGGTTGCGCCCGACGCGAGAATCACCAACCGTTCCATGGTGTTCCGAAGCTCGCGAACGTTTCCCGCCCATTCCAAATCGGACAAGCGCTTGAGCGCTTCATCGGTAATGCCGCGCGCTGGCAAGCCATCGCGAAGCGCGAGTTGCTGCAGGAAGTACACAGCGAGCAACTCAATATCTTCGCGACGCTCACGGAGTGGCGGCACTACGATTGGTACAACGTTCAACCGATAATACAAATCTTCGCGAAAGCGATTCGCTGAAATTTCCTGCTCGATATCCTTGTTGGTTGCCGCCAACACACGCACATCAACTTGCACAGTCTTGCTCCCACCAATGCGCGTGACTACGCCATCTTGCAACACGCGCAACACTTTGGCCTGTGCAGAAAGAGACATGTCGCCGATTTCGTCGAGGAACAGCGTGCCGCCGTTCGCTTGCTCGAATTTTCCC
>JBDUAX010000444.1:0-3921 GCA_040004455.1 Gemmatimonadaceae bacterium | reverse complement strand
GTTACTCCGAGTAGTAGAACTGCAGGAACTGAATTGCGGCAAACGTTAAAGAAGAAACAAGCAGTGCGAACTGTACGATAACCTGCCAGTTGAATGTTCGCCTCTGCGGAATCGTGACTTCGTCGCCAGGTTGGATTCCGACCTGCTCCAGGGTTTTGCCCGTAACCAGGGCCTTCTTTGAGTCGTTGAGCGAAAGAATAACCTTGGCGCCCCGCTTCACTTCGAGTTGGTCCAACTTGGCAGTCGGCGTGCCGCCTCCAGCCGTCGTGACTAATTCCGTTAGTTGCCTATCTGGCGAAATATTGTAGGTACCGGCTTTGACCACGCCTCCAAGTATCATGACACGCGTGGTGAAATTGACACGAACTTTTGGCTCTTTGATGTACTTCTCCGCCAGCGCCGTGACCTTGTCCTGAATTTCCGATTTCAGCACACCTTTTACCGAAAGGTCCGGCAATTCAGTGATCGAAATGAAGTTATTCGCGCGAACCGTGGATGTATCTACCGTCGTTTTCGGAGGATTCAAGTTGGGAATCGTAACGGTTACGACTATCAAATCACCGGTGTGAAAGTCTCCGTTATCCAGTCGGTCCTTGATCGTGGCTATTTCGAGCTCCAGCTCCTTTTTGCGCGACGCTTTCAGGTTACCACGCGCAATTTCGGACTCATCTGTCGCCACTCGCTGAGCAAGTGACTCGCGGGAGGCTGTTGCGCCAACCGACGTATCCTGTGCACGAGCCGCGCCACTCGCCCCACCGATCAGCAAAACTGCATAAGCCAGAAGCGATGCGATTTTCGCGCCACCAGCAAACGACACTCCACTTGAGTCCACCAGCTGCCTTGAAAAGCCGACACGGGTCAATGGTCTTCGGGTTATGTCGTTGTTTTGCATTGGTTTAGATAGGGTTTTCGGCTGTCTGTGCATTGAGATGATCAAAGCTGAATTTCTGAAACCATCAGCTGGTTTCGGCGCTTCGAGTAGCCGATCGAGATTTTCCAAACCCACAAAAGAGGCGTAGAACAGGCGATAACTGGCGCATCTCACGATCGATTTTCTTCCAGTCGTAACTTTTAGTCACAACAGTGTTGCGTAAATCCATCACGCCATGCGTAACGAAGGGCACAATTCTCCCCTGCTGCGCTTGGTTAGTGCTCCTCGACAGAAACTTCGACGTTCGGACGCTCACTACCGGACGCAATGCGCGCGGTTTGGGTCACGCCCGCCTCGTCTTCCGCCTGGTAATCCTGGTAGTACGAGTAGTACTGATAGGCGCCAGAGAGCGAAATACCGTTGAGCACTGTACCGATGAGGCGAATAGGCAGCTGATCGACGGTAGCCAGTTTTGCCTTCGCCATTTTGCGATCGGTAATGCCAGCGCGCAGAACGACTGCCATGTTGCCGGTTGCCGTACCCAACGCAAATGCGTCGAAGCCGGCTCCAAGCGGCGGCGAATCGACAATGATGACGTCGAACTCTTTCGAGAGCTGCGAGACGAGCTGCGGCAAACGCGGCGTTGCCAGCAATTCAGGAGCTCGGCGACGACGCGCACCCGCCGGCATGACCGTCAAATTCGGATGCGATGCGGTCGGTTGCAGTACTTCGGCAATGAGGGCGGTGCCATCGAGATATTCAACCAGACCCGGTTTCGATTTTGTACCGAAAGTCTTGGAAAGCTCGCCGCGACGAATGTCTCCATCAATCAACAGCGTGCGCGCGCCAGATTCCGCAAATGACAATGCGAGGTTTGATGAGATGAGCGACTTGCCGTCGTTGGGTCCCGGGCTTGTGATCGTAACGGTGAGTGATCGGCCGGCCTCTGTGGCGTAGCGAACATTCATTCTAATTGTTCGGAACGTTTCGACAACGAGCGCTGCTTGCTCGGCACCACCGCGACGCTTGCCACCGATTACCGGCACCACGCCAAGGATGTAGAGACCAAGGTCATCGGTTGCCTGTTCCGGATGACGAAAGCGCTTGTCCGTTTGATCGAGCAACACCGCGAGCAGAATGCCGAGTGCAAGCGATGCGCCGATTGCGCCCAGGATAAGAACTGGTGCGGTGTTGCGCGTTGGATTCAACGGGGCAACGGCCGTATCGACAATGCTGACGTCAGAGATTGTTGATGCTTCGGCCAACTGCGCTTCGTGAGCTTTGCCATCAAGACTCTGGAACATTGCTTCTGCTTCAGTTACTGCGCGTTTCCGTTTTGCTTCTTCAATTGTGCGCGGCGGGATTGCTTTCAGTTCTGCACCGGTGGTGTTGATTCCGGAATCGAGCGCCGCTTCCTTGATGCGCAGCTGCGCAATGTACGCGGCCAGCTCGCGCGGTACGCGTGTGCGCGCATCATTGAGCAGGCCCTGCTCCTGGATGACCTTGGGGTTGATATCCGGATACGCTTCCTGAACCTTGCGCAGAGAAATTTCGTGCATCGTTTGTTCGTCAAGCGCTTGCTTGATGCGCGAAGCTGCCGGATCCATGTTGACGGCTCCGACAGAGAGAACGGCTTCGAGCGTTAGCGGCGATTTCGTCGCGACGCTCGCATCAAGAAGTTTTTGCAAGTTTGCAACATCGCGCTTTAACGCTTCCGATTGCAGCTTCTGGGTGAAGTAGTTGTTGATGACTCCGGAGTTGGTCATTTCGAGACCACCGCTAATCGCGACTTCGCGCTCGTTCGGTTGCGTAACTGTTTTTACGCGGAAGTCCTGCAACGCATTCTCAGCTTCGCTGAGCGCCTGCTGTTGATAGTCGCGCTGACCGTTCAAGATTTTGGCCAGCTGCGTGACTTTCATTTTCTTGAGTCCCGTTGCTTCGGCAACGAATTGCTCAGTCCACAAATTGAGCGTCGATGCCAAGCGCGCAGCATTCTGTCCAACCAACGTCAACTTGAGATACGGCCCATCTTGTTGCGGGGTCAGGCTTCTGATCAGCTGGTTCGATGCTTCACGGGGCGTTTGCACATTGAACGACACGCTCTTGCGGCCAATCAACAGCTGAGCAGGCGGGGCCCACAGGAAACCGCGGTTACGGCCGATTGAATCGCCAACGGCGCCGCTATCCAAAGCGAAACCGGCGGAACCACCAACCAACTTGAAAATCTTCCCTTCAATTTTCAGTGTGTACTCGCCCGGCCGAAGGCCTTGATTCACCTGGAAATCACGGAACACGACGCTGTCGGCATCTCGCTTGGGCACGAGAAACAGGGACAATCGTGAGACGACCGGGTCGGCCACGGCATACGTTCGGAGCAGCGATATCCAGCTGCCACGCTCCATCAATCCCGCTTCCTGAATTGGTCCGCGGGTGCCCCCCGAGAGACCGCCATTGATGTCCATCGCGACTGTCGCGTTAACAGAAAACTCGGGCTCGATGAACTGCGTGGAGATGTAACCAGCGACTCCGCCAACCACCGTCAGCAGGATGATCAACCATTTGAAGCGATTGAGCGCCGATATGTAGCGCTGCAGTTTGGGTCCGGCCGGTGCCGGCGGCGCTTCGTTGGACGGACTCCAGTTCGCGAGCTCGGGATCCCCCTCCAGTGAATCAACGGGGGCGTTGCTGGTCGGAACCGGATGGTTGGTTGAACGGGACATAGCTGGACGGAAAAAGGGGTGGTGCGGGCGTCTGTGCAACGCTGCGTTGAATCTGGGCCACGCTTTGACTACAGGAAAGGCTTAATTCACCGCAGCGTTGATGCTACATGAGGATGTTACCAACGGCAGGGTGTGGCGGTCGTGACACGGTAACTGTTGAGTCGAAGCTACGTCGCGGCTTGACACCTATCCCACCATGATCTACTTACAGTCGGGCCCGACAGTCTATGAAGAACACGTCAAAATCCGGGGAGAGCGTCTTTTTGAGCAGAGCAGAGTTACACTCCCGGTTCATATGGTTCCGGGTCCTGCAACATCTGGACGAACCAC
>JBDUAX010000443.1:0-3924 GCA_040004455.1 Gemmatimonadaceae bacterium | reverse complement strand
GTCGGCGCCCCTTTCGATGAGCGTCGGCCACGTGCGCGTGCGGGCCAGTCAAACAACATCGCTCGATGAACTGTTGACTAACGCCGACAAACTTCTCTACAAGCGCAAGGCTCAACGGAGCGTCGAATCGGTCTCTTCAAACGTGTCGACAATCTCTTCATCCGTCGGCCCTTCGAGCAATCTTCTCCACCAGGGGCGCGCGTCTTCTAACCTGCGCAACGTCCGCACCACCTGACGCCACGCCGAACGCATTTCCTCCGCATCAGCAAAACGATCTTCGATGCGCGCCGCTAAACCACGGCGCAGCCAAACTATCAGCGCCTCCGGCAAGTCCACCATTTCCAAACGCTCAGCAAGAGTTTCGGAAAGCTGTTGCGCCAATATCATTTCACTCGTTCCCTCGCCGAACGGTGGAACCCCCGTGAGCACGTAGTAAACAATGCTCGCCAACGCGTAGCAGTCCGTGGCGGGCCCCTGCGATTCGCCAAGCAGTTGTTCGGGCGCGGCAAATGATGGCGTACCGGAACTGCCGGCCGCTTCATCACCCAATGCGTACGCAATGCCGAAGTCACCAATGCGCCAACGTTGATAGCGATCAATCAGAATGTTTTCCGGCTTGAGATCGCGATGGATAATGCCGCTCACGTGTGCGGCAATTAACGCTTCGAGCACCTGATCGATTTGCGGCGCAATCTCTTCCAGCGTGCGTGGCCCACTTTGCGACACTAAACTCGCAACCGACCCACCTTCCGCAAGTTCCATCGTGTACCACACGATGTCTCCCTGACTATCGGTGTCGTATATCGGAACGATTGCCGGATGCGCGAGCTGCGCCGCCAGTCGCGCCTCGCGACGAAAGCGCCCAACGGCTACGTCATCCTTCGAAATGTGCGGATGCAGAACCTTAATTGCGACTTCGCGTGACAACGACAAATCACGCGCACGCCACACGCTGCCAAATTGCCCGCGGCCGAGCGGCGCGAGAATTTCGTAGTCGTCACCCGTAGCCCAGCGCAGTCGCGCTTCCGGTGATTGCTGATCGAATGGCACCTCGTCCCCTTCTGGCACGACGAGCACTGTGTGTACGGAAATGCCGCGGTCAACCTCGCGCACCATGGCACCAACCGATGTGTGCCGATCGCCTGGATCCAACTGCAATCCCTGCTCGATCACGCGCGCCAACATCACCGGACAGTCTGGACGAATGAGTGCGATAGGTGGAACGTGATCGTCGGGAGTTGTTTCACCGGTAAGCGCGGTAAACAACATCGAAGCGAACTGATACTGATCGCTTTGTGCGGTGGGCAGCCATTGCTGTGCGCCCCACTCGGGCGCCCACGGCGTGTACAAATTCGATGGGCGAAGTGAATTGGGAATTTGATCGCGATGCAACACCCACTCCCAGCCCAGCAGCCACAATCGCCCGCCCGGCGTTAACCAAATGGTGTTCGAAGACACCGCGCCGTGCGCGCTTCCCGTGTCGTGCAAGTACGCGAGCGTCGAACCGGCCTCGCGCAACACTTGCAGCACAAACGGAACCGTTTCCGGGCCCTGTCTGGTCACGCGATTTGTTACCGTTTCTCCGGTAATCCACCGACGCAAGTACCCGGGGCCGCGACGGTTGGCCTTATACGAAGCCCAATAGTGATATGTCGTTGGAATTGACGGATGATTGCGGTGCGCCAGCGCACGGGCCTCATTCGCGAGCCATTCGCCATGCGCCGGCTCGGGGGTAGTCACCAACGCCAACGAACGGCCAAGCGCGTCCATCACTTCTTGATAGTGACGGAACTCTCGACTCACTCCCTCACTGCCCCAACTCCATCCCGGCGGCAATTCCCAATCCGCAAGATGAGGCGGCGGCACTTCAGTTGAGCGGTGCGGCGACGCTAATGGCTGGCGCGACATCCCTGAATTCTAACTCGCGAACTACTCGGCCGCGCGAAGAATTATCTGCACCGTGGCACCGGCTCCAACAGTGCTCGAGACTTCGACGGTCCCGCCCCATCCTTCTATTAAGCGACGGCTGATTGCGAGTCCAAGGCCGCTACCACTCGTGCGCGTGGAAAAATGCGGTTCGAAAATTCGCGGCAGCACTTCGGGTGAAATGCCCACGCCGTTGTCTTTCACCGTCACACGCATGGTGTCCTTGTCGCGCTCAACGTGCACCTCTACCAATGTTGCCTGCGCCAGTCGTGCATTCTCCAAAAGATTCAGCAGCACTTCCTTGAGCTCATCCACTCGAGCCCAGGCCTTGTCGACCGATTTGGTAACCGAAGTCTTGAGCGTCCATGTCACGCCGCTGTCGCCGAGTGATTCCAATGCGAGCACCGCTTGAACAACGGCAGTCAGTGATACGACTTGCGCTGCTTCGCGTTCGGCGGGTGCCGTTCCGTAACGACTGAATGCTCGCGCAATCTCGTCAAGATGATCGATCTCTTCCAAGACTCGTCCCACATTTGTTTCGAGTATGTCACCGAAGTCGCCGCGTTTATCACGAAACGCACGTCGCAAGTGTTGCACGCCCAATCGAATTGGAGTCAGTGGATTCTTGATTTCATGCGCAACCTGTCGCGCCATTTCTCCCCAGGCGAGCACGCGCTGCGCAGACGCGAGCTCCGTCACGTCGTCCAGCGTGACGACGGCGCCAGAAGGCAATCGCGTGATGCGCGCACGCAATTGCCGCGTGTTTACTACAACATCGAATGAATCATCTTCGATGCTTTCACGCAGGAATTTCGAAACTCGCGCGAGCAGTGGTGCGAGCTCCTCCGAATTCGCGTAGGCCTCAACCGACGCACCGTCGCGCAATGAGACCCCAAGTATTGATTCGGCTCGCGGATTTGCGATGATCACTGTTCCGTCGGTGCGCACCGCCAGCACACCGCTCGCGACGTGCTGCAGTACCGCCTCGGTCCGACGTTGCGCAGCTTCCAGCGCATCTCGCCCGGCCGACAAATCATCCGCCATTCGTTCGAACGCCTGAAACACGGGCTCGAATTCCGATGGGGGTGACGTATCCAACGCCAGCGCCCGCCGTCCGCTGGCCAACGACAACGCAGCCTCACGTAAATTGCCAACTGGTTGCGACAACGATCTCGACGCAACTCCGCTCAACCACAGCGCTGCAAAAACGCCGAGTGACATGGCGAGAAGCACTTGCACGGCGAGATCCGCGCGACGTTTGTCAAGTTCGAAGTCATTGCCGCTTGCGGGCGACGCAACCACCGCGTTTGTCGAAAGCGAACGCGTCGAATCGCGCGTCGTATCTCGCTCTATGCGAATGCGTCGGTACCCAACCAACGCCGAGTTTGCGCCAGCGGGAATGTTGAGAGCTTCGAAGTCATCCGCGTCGGGGCCCGTTACGGTCACATCGGTCAATGTCGTCGGCAGCAACCGACCAATTGGCGCGAGAAGATCGAGCACGGTATCGCTCGCGGCCGTCAATTGACCGTCGCGGTACAAGTACAACGGTGCGCCAACGTCTTTCGAAACCTCGGCCAACGCTGACCGACTTGGTGAAAGTGCCGCCACGCGCAACGATTCACGGACGTTGAGTTCCCGGGCGGAATGATCATCTTCGCGCAATCGTACTGCGGCCCAAACAGCGAATGCCGCGGCCGGCACCACAAAGAACGTCAGAAGCGCCAGACTCAATCGAACGCGATACGATCGGGACAGTCGCTTGCCGCGCTGGCGAAGCCAACGTGCAACGCCACCATTTGACATGGCGCTCGCGCCCCACAGCAGCACGACAACCGCAACATCAAACAGAACCAGGATGGCGCCGCGTGGAATGAGGGCGTCCGCGCCCCGCAAGTCCACTTCGACGTGCACAGGAATGGTCACGTTGGTACGACTCACTGCATCGCCGTGCATGATGTTGTCGCGACGATGCCATCGAATGCCGTTTTGCGGAGCCGG
>JBDUAX010000442.1:0-3930 GCA_040004455.1 Gemmatimonadaceae bacterium | reverse complement strand
ACGCAATTGACTTCCCCGAATGAGGACGGCTAACTTGGCGCGCCATCCCGGCACGCCATCCCGCTTCGCCGCTTCACAACGGGATCTTCACCTGAGGGCTGACACAGGATGAGCAACGCCGACCGCATTGAGGAACTCCGTAACAAATACGAGGAGAACCCGCGACGGTACTTCGCGCCTTTGGCGAACGAATATCGCAAGGCCGGCGATTTAGCCCAGGCAATCGCGATTTGTCGCGAACATCTGCCAAAGCAACCCGGTCACATGAGCGGGTTCATTGTGTTTGGACAGACTCTGTTTGAAGCCAATAATCTGGACGAAGCCCGTTCGGTGTTTGAGCAAGCGCTCGCACTCGATCCGGAAAACCTGATTGCGCTCAAACACCTCGGCGATATCGCTCGCACGAAGGGGGAGACCTCGGTAGCGCGCCGTTGGTATGAGCGTGTGCTCGATGCCGACCCTCGAAATGATGACATCGCGTTGCAACTCGCATCGCTTAGCGTACCAACGCCAGCCGCCGCGATTCCGGTTGTTCCGGAATCGGTAGTGCGCGCCGCCGCTCCGCCGCTCGAAGATGCCATCGGCGTATTCGCTACGTTCGATCCATCGTCTCTATTGGATCTGAGCGAGGTAAAGCCGCACAATGAGAATGTAGAGCGCTGGGAACCGCAGGCATCGGCCTCGCCGCGTCCAATTCATCATGAACCCATCGATCTCGACTTTCCAGATAGCCCGGAGCCCGTTGAGAACGAAGTAGCTGCTGAAGAATTCGAAGAAGGCTTGATGGCGCCCCAGTGGCCAGATACCTCTGAGCTGGTTGCGCGCCTTGTTACGCCGCTGCGAAGCGCGACCCCGATTTCAAGTGAGATAACTCCAGACGCTGTTGAGGCATTTGGCCGCGAAGCGCATGAGAGCGCAGAAAGCGTGCGGGTCGAGTTCGTTCAAGACGACAATTTCGTCGAAGCGTTCTTGCCGAGTCAGGAAATAACAACGCACGCTGAATCGCTTGATTTTGCTGACGAAGAAAACACGGATGACAACGAAATCACGGCCGAGTATCCGGTGGTGCGCGCTGAGGCCTTGAACGAAGTGTTTGCTCAGCAATCAGCAGCAGCAGCAGAAGAAGAAGAAGAAGAAGAAGAAGAAGAAGCCGAGATCACCGTGCAAAGTTTTGATGCAGCGGAGGAAACTGAGCCGCAAGCTGTAGAGGAAAATTTCGCAAGCGAATCAGACATTCCTGAAGTTGCCACCGTCGTAGCGCAGGAAACGGTAGTTGTCGAACCGTTCGAACTGCCGGTGGAGTTTGCTGGCGACGCGACAGCATCATTTGAGATCGAAGAATTCGCTGAGGCGACTGCGATTGAAGAATTTGTGCAGCCGGTTGCAATCGAGGAGTTCGCTGAGCCGGTTGCGATCGAAGAATTTGTGCAGCCGGTTGCAATCGAGGAGTTCGCTCAGCCGCTCGCAGAGGAATCCTACGCAGAGATTTCTTCAGAACTGCAAACTGAAAGGCTCGCCAACGACGCGATGCACGAGAGCGACGAGCTATTCGCTAACGATCCGAACATCGTCGTCGAACAAGCGGCCGTTGCGGAACACGTAGCTCCATTCGTTGCGTCAGTGCAAAGCGAGCAGGCGGCACCGGCATTTGTCACTGAAACGATGGCCGAGTTGCTGGTATCGCAAGGATTTGTCGGCCGGGCAATTGAGATTTACGAGGAACTCGTTCACCGTAATCCCGAACAGCCAGTCCTTTCGGCTCGATTGGAAGAATTACGCGTACACGAAGCAACAATCATAGCCGCCGCACAGAGTATTCGCACTCCGCGCTATAGCACTCCAATTCGAAGCACGCCTGTGTACGTCACGCCGCAACTGACACCGCATTCGGTCACTCCACATTCGTTTACGCCGCATTCGGTAACACCGCAATACAGTTCGCCGCAGCACACAACGCAATACACACCGCAGTTCAGCACTCCACTTTCGACGACGCCACTGTCCACCACTCCGATTTCGACGCCAGTGACCCCGTCGTACGCGTTCGCAACAGCAGGAGCGGCGCACGAGCAGGTGCAACTCGCGCGCACCGCGCGTGATCGATTTGCTGAATTGGCGCGCCGCCGCGTGCCTCGCCGCACGCCAACGCACGCAACCGCCGTTGCCGACGACCCGTCCGATGGACTTTCGAGTCTCTTTGGGACGGCGCAGCCAACTTCGCCCGATGAACTGGCAGCGCGTGCGTTGGCCGATGCATTTGGCCCAGTGCAGGACTCCGGCGAATCGTTGTTCGATTTCTCGAGCGTACCGACGCCAACCACTCCGCTTCGGGCTTTGACACCGCGCAGCAACACACCATTGCACGTGCCGGCCATGGCGTCCATCGAACATCGTCCTGCGCAATCTCAGAACGCCGACTATTCTTTTGATCGTTTCTTTCCCGATCCGGCGGTAGCGGAACGGCCAGCGCAAGCGACAACGATGGCGTCCAATTCCGACTCCGAATCATCTCCGCCAGCGAACGAAGATCTGGCTCAATTCTCTGCCTGGCTTAAAGGGCTCAACAACGCATGAGAATCGGCCTGCTCAACGGTCCCAATCTGAATCTCCTCGGTATCCGCGAGCCCGCAGTTTACGGAACTACGACCTTGGCGCAGGTTGAGGATCGCCTGCGCGAACTGGCACAGGAACTGGGTTTTGATTTCGTCGCCGCCCAGTTCAATGGCGAAGGCCAAATGATCGATCAATTGCACGAATGGCGCGGAAAAGTTGACGGCGTTGTCGTAAACGCCGGCGCGTACACGCACACCAGCCTCGCACTCCGCGACGCGTTTTCGGCGACTTCAATTCCATTTGTGGAAATTCACATTTCCAACGTGTACGCACGCGAAGTGGAACGACACCATTCAATGCTTGCTGGCGTCGCTATTGGCGCCATTTGCGGCCTGGGAGTTGATGGTTACGAATACGCGCTACGCGGACTCGTAACATCGTTGCGTTCCCGGCGTTAACGTGGGGAATGAACGAAAAGGGAATCGGCGCGGCTAACTCCGCTGCTGGCGACATTCGGCGTGACATGAAGTTCAACCGACTCTCCGCGCTGCGCGACACACTCGCGCGCGCAGACGTCGACGCGATGCTCGTTTCAAGCCTGGCTAACATTCGCTATCTCACCGGTTTTTCCGGGAGTAACGCACTCGTCATCGTAACGCCGCGCGAGTGTCTGCTGCTCACCGATTTTCGCTATTCGGCGCAAGTCAGAGATGAGGTGAGCGAGCATGTCACCGTGCGCATTGAAACTCAGAGTCTGTGGGTAGGTCTGTGGGCCTGGCTTACGAGCGCCACCGGCGTTGAGCGTATCGGTTTTGAATCGATGCACCTGCTGCATCGCGATTTTCAGCGATTGCTTGAACAAGGCGCGCGATGGCAATGGCGCCCGCTAATTGACGAAGTCGAATCGCTCCGTGAGCGCAAAGATGCCGGCGAGCTGCAGTGCATCGAAATTGCCGTCGGCATTGCTGAGCGGGCACTGCAATTGACACTCAAGCGGCTGCGCGTTGGTTTGACTGAAACGCAGGTGGCGGGAATACTGGAGCACGAATTGCGCAATGAGGGCAGCGAAGGCTTTCCGTTTGCAACAATCGTCGCTTCTGGACCCCGGTCGGCATTGCCTCACGCGAGGGCAGGAGATCGCGCTATTGAGGACGGCGACCTGGTGCTCATTGATTTCGGAGCAATCGCTGCAGGCTACTGTTCAGACATCACGCGAACGGTGGTGATGGGACATGCGTCGAGCCGTCAAAAAGAGGTATTTGATGTTGTAAGCCAGGCAAATGTGAAATCTTCGGGTGCGGTTCGGGCTGGCCAACGGGGTATGGATGCGGACGCGGTTGCGCGCGAATACATTGACGCCCGCGGTTATGGTGAAGC
>JBDUAX010000441.1:0-3931 GCA_040004455.1 Gemmatimonadaceae bacterium | reverse complement strand
CCGATTCGCTGAGCGCACGAAAGCGACTCCAAATTCGGCAATTCACACAGCACACTCAAACCCGCATCGGTAATTCGTGTCGAGCTCAAATCCAATCGGCGCAAACGTGGCAGTCGTGCCAAATGGTGAATGCCGGCGTCAGTCAGCGCCTTTGAGTTGCCGAGTCTGAGCTCAGTAATGTGTTCAATGCGCGAAACTCGTTCGAGTATTTCATCTGTCATGCATCCGTGCGCATCGAGTACGGCGCCTGGATGCTCCGCCAGTGAACGCAGTATCACGTTCCAGTCGTGCGAAACCGTGTTGAATTGTGCGTCGTCAGACCACGACGGGCGTACCGCTACCGGACGCTCCGACACTGCAATTCCACTCGGTGAATTCTGAGCAGGCGCGTGCAGGCCGTTCCAGTGTTCAAAGCCGTGTTCGATCGCAATCAGGTATCGTGCATCTTCAGCGGTAATTTCAACGTCATCACCTTCGCGCACTGGTCGCTTTCCCAAATCGAGCTGCACGTAAGTGCGCATTGCTGACCACGCGCGACGATGCCAGGTGAGTGCGTAGTGTCGCTCGAGTGCTTCAGGCGTTCCCGTTCGATATGCGTCTAGCAAGGCCTGCGCTTTCGCTTCGTACAGCTCAATTGTGTGCGCCGATTTTTCTGCACTGGGACTGAGCGCAATTTTCAATTCCATCCAACCCGCAAAACCATTTTCGCGTGCGAGTGCGTGTTGCACGTCGCGTAGCGTAGGCGCCGGGTTGGGAGCGCCGCGTTTGGCGGTGCCCACTGCGACGGTGAAGCGCGTTCGCGCGTGGCGGTCATTGGCTTCAAGCAGGCGCAACCACCGCTTGGCTTCGTTCTTGAGGCTTTCCAAACTGCGACTGACACGGGCTTCCATAAAGCCTTCCTCCTTGAACGCCTGAAGTCCGCTGAGTTACAGGCCCGGGAAGAAGGTTGGAGCGCGTGCTGCTCAACCAACTTTGGGTGGGAGAATTCCCTTGCCGCGAACAGGAGGCGCCCCTCAGCGCACTGAGGCAAAAAGTGACCCACGCCGTCCAATTGTGCAAGTTTAGACCAGGCCGGCGTCCTATCGTTGAGTCCTGTTTTCCCGGGCATTGGGCCCAGGAAGATTTCCCGCTGCATTGGCTTCATGGAACCCTCTGATCGGCTGTTCCAGCACTGATTTCATGGAAGATTTCGATCGGCTGTTCCATGAGTATCACGCACCAATCGTTCGCTATCTCACGCGCCAGTTGGGCGATCGTGATTTGGCGGAGGAATTGGCGCAGGAAACATTTCTGCGCGCGCTGAGGCATGGTCCAACGATCAACGTGCGTTCGTGGCTGTTTACGGTTGCAACGAACCTCGTGCGCGACACAGCTCGGCGCGAAGTGCGGCAACGACGTCATCTCGAGTTGCTGCGCACGGAACAGGAAGAGCAGGAAAACGAGCGCGAAGAAGAGCCGGCCGCACCGTCGGCGGAAGATTTGCGCAAAGCGACGTTGGCGCGTGAAGCGCTGTACGCCATTGCCGAACGTGATCGCGTCGCGTTGTTGATGAGCGAAGAAGGGCTGAGCTATCAGGAAATCGCGAAAGCGCTGGGGCTTTCGGTGCAATCAGTTGGAACGACGCTCACGCGCGCACGAAAGCGCGTGGTGCAGCAATACGAATCGTTGATGAACGCTGAGAACGGAAAGGGAGGAGCGCATGTCGCGTCGTGAAGATGAGCCCATGAATACGCCTGACGACGAGATGTTTCGGGCGGAGTGGGATGCCGGCGGACACGTGAGTGAAGACACTGTGCATGCGTGGCTTGATCGTCAACTCACTGAGAGTGACGCAAGCGCGGTTCAATTGCATGCGTCATCGTGTGCCGAGTGTGCGGACCTGGTTGCTGAGGCGCGCGGACTGAAAGCGGCGACAACCCGCATTGTTGGATCGCTTGATGTCGTGGCCGGTGGCATTGTGCCGCGCGAAGATGTTGCACGCACAGCATCGCACATTGTTGCGTTGGCGAACGCGGCAGAGAAATCTGAGCACGCGAAAATTGTTGTGGCGAAGAAATTCTGGCGAAACCCTGTCGTGCTGCGCGCGGCGGCCGCAATTGTTGTGATGGTAGGGGGCACAACACTAGTAATGCGAAACTATGCGCCGACCCCGTTAGCGACTGCTGCGATATCTGATTCGGTGGTGGCGCCTGCAAAGGCAAAAGCGAATGCAGAGGCGGCGGCTCCAGCAGCTGGGTCAACTGGTGCCTCACAGCCCGCGCCAGTCGCAGCAACCGAAATGGCAAAGCCGCGTGCCGTGGTGGCCGATGCGCGTGCCCGTGAACGTGCTGAGCCAGTCGATAGCATTGATGGGCCACAGCGTGTCAATGCTCGACGGCAGCTGGCTGAAGCGGAGCAGAAGTTGTTGAAAGCAGATGCACTGCCCAGGAGCACGAGTGCTGAAGAGCGCGTACGCACGACTGCAAAAGCAGAAAGTAGCGTTGCGAGAAAAATGGCAGACGCAGTTGCGAGAGGCGCCGTATCAAATGCAGGAAGCGCCGCTGGTCTTGCTACTCGTCCGGGAATCAATGGCCTGACCGTTGCGGCGAATTCCCCTCCGCCGGTTGCAATGCCGCCGGTTGCGGGCCCTCCTGTTGCGGCGTCTCCGCCAGTTGCGGCTGCAACAGCTGCACCGGTTGCTCCTCCGGCAACAGCGAAGGTGGTTGCAGATGCAACGACAGCCGCTGATAAGTCGCGCGCAGATAGTGCTGGTATTGGTGCCGCACGCGCATTTGCGGGTGCTGGGCGTGGTGGCGGGCGGGCCGCCAACGATCAAGCAACACGGCGGGTCATGCGCGATACGTCTACCGCGCCGATAACCGTCGTTGGATCGATCGTTGATGCCGAAACGAACCGACCGTTAGCCGGAGTTTCGGTGATGATTCCGCACACAACTATCGGCACGATGACTTCAACTTCGGGCACGTTCGTATTGAATGATGTTCCGCGCAACGCTGATTCATTGGTGGCGCGTCGCCTTGGTTACCAATCAGTAATCTCGACCATTGCGTTGTCGGTTAGAGACACTGCGCGCTCGGCCTTCAAACTCAAGGCGAGCATGCAATCACTGGAGGGGATCACAACGGCAGTGTTCGCAGGCGCGCAGGTGGCAGTCGCGAATTGTGAGTTACGCGTTGTTCCAGCGTCTCCCAACCAGCAGCCGATTTTCCGCTCACTGACCAGTCAGATTGGTGGTAACGGTAGCCGTCCGTTGATGGTTGTTGGTTGGCCAGCGCAAAACGATACCGTTCTAACTACGATGAACCGCACGCCTGAACGCATGCGTTTTCGTGCGTTGAAAGACGGCGCACAACTCGACGTGCAACTGGTAAGCAACGGCTCGGGCTGGGTTGGAACCGCGGAGGAGCGCCGCGTTTCCCCAACTCGCACGGAAAATGTTGCGCTGACGACCAACGGTGCCGCGAGCTGCGCGAAATAGTCCGTCTTTGCTTGACTGACGCCGCTTTCGGCGTGATCGTGATGTCTCGCAGTTCACACTGGAGACATCACGATGTTCAGGACATTCGTTGCGCTTTCCGCGCTTGCCGGCCTCGTCGCATTCAAGGCACCTCTGCTCAACGCGCAGGATCGCTCACAATCACGGTCGATGGTGACGTCGCAAGCCGGGATAGTTGCCAGCGAAAGCGTGCTTGCCTCGCAAGTGGGCGCGCGAATTCTCGAGCAAGGGGGCAACGCAATTGATGCGGCCGTCGCAACGAACGCGATGATGGGTTTGATCGCGCCAATGAACGACGGAATTGGTGGCGATCTGTTTGCAATTGTGTACGAAGCGAAAACCGGAAAATTGTACGGACTCAATTCATCGGGGTGGGCGCCGGCAAGACTCACCGCCGATTATTTGCTGGGCAAAGGCGTGACAACCATGCCAATG
>JBDUAX010000440.1:0-3954 GCA_040004455.1 Gemmatimonadaceae bacterium | reverse complement strand
CATTCAGCGCACCACGCGACTGATTGCCGAGCGTGTGGAAGAACGAGTTCACAGCGCCGAATCATTGCTGATTGGATTGTCGTCGGCCGTCCGACTCGATTCAATGCAGCACAAGTACAATGACGACGTGTTTTCCGTGGCGCTCCGGAACGCGTCCGCGCGCTACGCAAACTTCTTCGCGTGGGAAATGCATGGTGCGCTGCTTGGGACGGCGCTGCACGCTGCGGCCATCGATAGCATTCGCGGAACAACCCGCGAGTACTACCGGCCGCTCAAAGAACATGGTGGCTTCATTGTTGGGCGGGGACGTCGCTCACGATTGCTGAACGACAGCGCGCACATTGTTCCGCTAACGCGCGCCATTACCGACGCGAATGGTGCGACGATTGCAATTATCGGCGCATCGTTGCGGATCGATTCGCTGGCCGATCTCATCAAGATCGATGAACCGCTCGCAGAAAATTCGGTAATCACCATTGTCGATTCATCGGGGTCAACAATTGCCGCATCGGCCAACGCCGGAAGTTCAGTTAAAAAAGACTCGCTCGGCAACAACGGCATCGCACGAAACGCGATCGCCAACGGATCGGTGTTAGTTGTCACCGGTACCGATAGCGTAGCCCGCATTTTTGGATTCGCACAATCGCAAGCTGCGCCGTGGATTGTGAGTGTGGGCATTCCCCGAGACGC
Source organism: Gemmatimonadaceae bacterium (assembly GCA_040004455.1). Lineage (GTDB taxonomy): Bacteria > Gemmatimonadota > Gemmatimonadetes > Gemmatimonadales > Gemmatimonadaceae > Gemmatimonas. The sequence goes on along the minus strand of JBDUAX010000440.1, from coordinate 3,264 downwards.
AGCACTCGCTCCGGTCTATCACGAGATAAAGGCGGATCTGCTCGCGGGCTCCATAACGCTTGGAATCGCAATACTCATTGCACTGGGAATTGGCGGACGCATCGCGCAACCCCTCGGCGCACTGAGTGCTGATGCGCTTGCAATTGCGAACGGACAGGAGAGTCGTCGCTCAACAGTCGAATCGAAGTCAGAAGTGGGATTGTTGGCCACGACGTTTAATCAAATGGCCGACACCATCGAAAAACGCAACGCCGCCATCGCCGAAAGCGAGCGTCGCTATCGCCTGCTGTTCGATTCGAATCCGCTGCCCATGTACGCCTGGGATGCGGAAACACTGCACATCGTTGCGGCCAACGAAGCGGCGCAGGATCGCTACGGGTACAGTCAGGAGCAGTTTCTGCAGTTGACCATCACCGACCTTATTGATCCCTCGGAACATCAGCGCTTCCGCGATTCACGCGTGGCGTTTGACGAACGGCGCCTGCAGCCCATGACCTGGATTCACAGGTCGGCGTCCGGGGAGAAGCTCGAAATGGAAGTCATCAGCACCCAGTCGCATCGCCTTGGTCGCGCGAGCTGGCTTTCCGTGAGCATTGATGTCACGGCGCGCCATGCGGCCGAACGCGCGCTTGCACAAAGCGAAGAACAGTTGCGTCAGTCACAAAAGATGGAGGCGATCGGCGCATTCGCGGGCGGCATCGCGCACGACTTCAACAACCTGCTAACCGGCATGCTCGGCTACTGTGAACTCGCTGCGGAGTCGTTGCCCGTTGGTCGAGACGCGTGGAACGACATTCAGGAAATCAAGACACTGGCAGTGCGCGGCGCTGAGTTGACGAGACAAATTCTCACCGTCAGTCGCAAGCAGGTTGTTCAGCACACGGTGTTCGATGTGAACGCGGTGGTGCAATCGGTTGATCGCCTGCTTCGACGCTTGATAGGCGAAAATATCACGTTGCGCACAGAACTCGTTTCACAAGTTGGATCGATTCGCGCCGACGCTGATCAACTTGAGCAAGTGCTGCTCAACCTGGCAGCGAACGCTCGCGACTCAATGCGGCCCGGCGGCGTGCTGAGCATCACCACGACCATCGTGTCTGCGAACGCGGCCGTTGAGTTGGGAATGATGGGCAAAGAGTGGGTGAGCATTATCGTCACCGACACGGGCGCAGGCATGTCGGAAGAAGTGAAGCAACGTATTTTTGAGCCATTCTACACCACGAAGGAACGTGGCAAAGGCACCGGTCTGGGCCTATCGCTCGTGTATGGAATGGTTGAACAATCGGGGGGAATTATTCGTGTTACCAGTTCACCTGGTAATGGCGCATCGTTCGAGATGTTCTTTCCGCGCATTGTCGAAGCGCCCGTTGTAGAAGTTGTTCCGGTTGCCGTTGCGCCAAGCACTCAGGGAACGGAACTCGTATTGCTGGCCGAAGACGAGGACAGCGTGCGCGCCGTTGCGAAGGAGACGCTCGAGCGCCGCGGCTATCGGGTCCTGGCCGCCCCCGACGGACCCTCGGCGCTCGCCCTTGCGCGCGCGTACCACGGCACAATCGATCTGCTGTTGACTGATGTTGTAATGCCTGGCATGAACGGACGCGAACTCGCTGAGCTGTTGTTGGCCGAACGCCCGGGAACACGCGTGTTGTTTGCGTCGGGATACACCGATGACGCAGTATTGCTGCACGGAGTTCGCACCGACGAACTGTCGTTCATTCAAAAGCCGTTTACGCCGACCGTCCTCATGCAGCGCGTACGCAAAGTGCTCGACGTGCCAGCACGAACGTCTTGATGCGCGGTTTTCATCACAGCACAACCAGCTGAGGCCAAGTGTACTGGATTTTGCTGGTAATGGCGTTCCTGTTTTCGATTGTGATTGCAGTAGTTGTCGGTGGGCTCGTAACTCCGCGCAAACACACCGCCTCGCGCGCCATCGTACTTCCCAATTCGCCACTGGAAAAGGTTTGGGACTTGATACGCAGTGTCGCCAATTATCCTGACTGGCGTGATGACATTCAGTCCGTCACCGTTGCCGAACAAAACGGCCAGACAACGTGGACCGAAACCGGTCGACAGGGTTCGATATCCTACATTGCGGCGGTAAGTGAGTGTCCAGCGCGATTCACGGCACGCATTACCGACGAAGATCTCGCCTACTGCGGCGAATGGCAGTACGTGCTTTCCGCGAACAACGGCGGAACGCGACTGATCATTACCGAACAAGGAGAAGTCGGGAATCCGGTGTTTCGCTTCTTTGGTGCGCATTTCTTCGGTTACACGCGCACGATTGACGCGTATCTGCGTGACCTCGCAATGCAACTCAACGAACAGGCGAAACCCGAACCGGTTTCAAATTGAAGCGGAAACCCCTTCGTCAGATTCTGAAGGAGCTGGGCCCGGGCGTTATCACCGGCGCGGCCGATGACGATCCATCTGGCATTGCGACGTATTCGATTGCCGGCGCGCAATTCGGAACTGCATTGTTGTGGATGGCGGTTGTTTCGTGGCCACTCATGGCCGGCGTGCAGGCAATGTGCGCGCGCATCGGCATGGTGACCGGGCGTGGCCTGATGTCGGCGCTTCGCGTTCGCTTTCCGCGTCCCGTGCTGATCATCATGTGCGTTGCGCTGCTGGTCACGAACACGATTAACATTGGCGCCGATCTATCCGGCATGGCCGATGCCGCTGAACAGCTCACTGGTTTAAGCTCGCACATTTACGTCATTCTCTTCGGCATCGCCATTGCGTTTGCAACCGTGCGGCTTCGTTATTCGACGCTCGCGAACACGCTCAAGTGGCTCGCGCTCGTTTTGCTTTCATACGTCATCACGGCATTCATGGTTGGCCCGAAGTGGTCGCAAGTGGCACACGACACGTTTGTCCCTCATGTTCCCGAGCATTCGGCCTGGAGCATGATCGTGGCAATACTCGGCACCACCATTTCGCCGTATTTGTTTTTCTGGCAGGCTTCGCAGGAAGTTGAAGAAGAAAAAGCTCAAGGACGCAGAACCGTTCATGAGCGACAGGGCGCAACGCATGAGGAGATGCGAATGCGGCGACTGGACATCGGCGCTGGCACGTTCGTCTCAAACATCGCGATGTTTTTCATCATTCTGACCACTGCGCTCACGCTGCACGCCCACGGTATGACGCATATTTCCACGAGCAAGGAAGTTGCGGCTGCACTGAAGCCGCTCGCTGGCCCATACGCTGCGCTTCTGTATGCGGTCGGTTTGATTGGCACTGGCGCGCTCGCAATTCCAA